>JAHEBB010000010.1 GCA_024642575.1 Trueperaceae bacterium
TTTGAAACAAACCTAACTGCGCCTGTATCTAGACCTTCTTCGGTTTGCATAATACTGATACCGGTTTCACTTTCCCCGTTTATGAGCGCCCACTGAATGGGGGCTGCGCCACGGTATTTGGGCAAAAGACTGGCATGTACATTAAGAAATCCATGCTTGGGAACCTCAAGAAGGGTCTTGGGTAGTATCTTTCCGTAGGCTGCAGTAATCACTACTTCCAAGTCTAGTGACTTTAGGGTTTCATGAAACTCAAGGTTGTTTTTTAGGCGTTTGGGTTGCTCGAGCCTTATTCCATGATCCTTTGCCCACTGCGCAGCGGGGGGGGATTGAAATTTCATGCCTCTGCCCACAGGTTTGTCAGGTTGCGTTACCACCAAAACCAGTTCATGATGTTTATGTAATGCCTCAAGGCTAGGCAAAGCAAAGATTGGGGAACCAAAAAGGGCAAGACGCATACGTTATCCTATCCTAGTTGTATAGGAAGTCTAGTCAATTTTAATTAAAACACCATAAAATAGTTGCAAGCATAAAAATCGTGAAACTATTCACTAATATACACATTATTACACTAAACTGTTTTCATTTACCTGAAGGACCCCTTAGGGTATTCTAGGTCTCGTTGTCTAAAATCTGTTTAAGCTCGAGCCTTTTGGCAAAAGGAGTTAACTTATGTTATCAACTGAACAAATCGCAAGCTTTCATGCCCGAGGATTTCTTAACGGAGGGAAGCTCCTAAATGAGGCTACGGTAGCTCTCTTGCAAAGTGAAATTGCGAGAGTTATCGCTGAGCGAACAAGAACTGATATTCCGCAACCTGTGCTTAACCGAAATTTGGGTAAAGACGAAACTGCGCCTGTCTGGCAGATTGTAAATATCTGGCAGGCAAGTGAAGCCTTTAAAACGGTTGTTACCAGCCCTGAAATTAGCAGCGCCATCGCTCAGCTTACTGGCGCAAGTGAACTGCGAATTTGGCATGATCAGATTCAATACAAACCTGCGCAAGTCGGTGGGGTAAATATGTGGCATCAGGATGCTCCGTACTGGCCCGTTTTGGCCCCCATGACCGAAGTCTCCGCCTGGATTGCGCTCGATGATGTTGATGAAGCCAATGGCTGCATGAGTATGATTCCTGGTTCGCATACCTGGGGAAATAAGATTGATTTTTTACATACGCTGGCTAATTATGCTGCCATGCCTGAGGAATTTGAAGGACACAAGCTCGAGCGGGTTCTTTGCCCTGTCAAAAAAGGTGAAGTTCATTTTCACCACGCTTTAACATGGCATGGTTCTCATGCTAATACCAGTGGGCGAGAACGCAGGGCTATTGCGATTCATTACATGACGCAAGACACGCGCTATGTATCGAGTGGTAATCATGCAATGAAACCATTTATTAGCGTGTCTGATGGAGAAAAAGTCGTTGGTGACGCTTTCCCCCTGGTTTACCCTGTCAACTAATCTTTGGGGGTTGAATTTGGTTTTGCAGGTCTTTAAGAAAGGCTTTGGCTTCTCTTTGCATTTCAGCTAGGTCTTTGCGATGCTCATTCATAAATAGACGTTTATCTTCAGGATTTAGACGGTCAAGGAATAGGACACCGTCTAAGTGGTCAGTTTCGTGCTGTATAACCCTGGCAAAATGGCCTTTGGTTTTTAACGTTTTTTTAGCCCCCTTGGTATCCTGATAGGCAAGCGTTAGTGAAAAGTGGCGCTCTACATCTTCAACATAAAGTCCGGGAATGCTAAGGCAACCTTCAATATCATAAGCTTGACCTTCGATATTTGAAATAATTGGGTTAATGATGACATGTTCGTTAATGACGCCCCAACGCTCGCGTTTTTCTTCGGTGGTTACAGGGGGAGGACGGTCATCTGCGGGTGCTTCATCTTTTTTTGTCTCAAGGGCGACAAAAATACGCTTGGCAATACCTACTTGAGGGCCAGCTAAACCCACCCCATTATGTTCATACATGGTTTCTAGCATATCACTGGCGAGTTGTTTTAAATTATCGTCGAAAGAGGTTATTAAAGAGGCTCGCTTCTTTAAAACCGGATCTCCGAATAGTCGTACTGGAAGGATCATTCAAGGCTCCACCGGGCACTTCTTCTAAAGGTTGAATCTCAGGAAGTGTGACCAAAGTAATATTAAGCGTAACCGATTCTTTACTTACTACCCCCTCTGGCAAAATCGGCTCAACCTTTAAAGTATACTCACCTCCTGTAATTTCGCCCGTAAGCGGTTCAACGTTGATATCTACAGAGTTTAAATTATTTAGGCTATCCTTGGGGCCAATGAGCGTTAAATAGTCCTGAGAAAGTGCCACATTTGATAGCCCGATATTTGCCGATTGAAACATATCTTCTATATCGCCAAGGTTAATTGAAACCTGTTTGCTAAATAAAACAGCTTCATAGTCAACCGTTGTGGTAATAGAGGAGGGGCTGACGGTAATTGTACTGTCGCGTATAGGTACGTTGTCAGCGGTGGCAGCGAATAGGCTAACAACATGTTCGCCTTCGCCCACAGGCACACTGGCAATTACTTTGCTGATTTGCTCGAGGCTAGAACTTACACCTAAGACTCGAGCCTCTAAGGCGCTCGAGCGTATGCTCGCTTTAACATCTTCGGGAACTGAACCTAGTAGACTTGTTTCAATAGGAACAGTTTTTCTAGCTATACTTTCTACCGTTCCTATAGCAGTGGCGGGTGTGACACCAGCAATGGTAATACCTTGTGGCTGAACTACAAGTATCTCTTTTTCGTAAGCGCCTTCGGTATTACTAAAGTCAATAACGGCACTAAAATTCTCGGCATTTAAACGATTGAGTTGATCTTTTAAGCCAATGACTTTAACCAGTACATTTACGGGGGCGCCGCGCACTACTTGCTCATTGCCAAGGCCGTCATAGACCACAGGAACTGTAAACTCACTTGATGCCTGAGTATTTTGACTGGTGCTAATAAAATACCAAATGACCAATGCAAATAGGACTGAACCCAATTTCGCAGGCAAGTTTCGCGTAAGAAATCTCATTTTCCAAGTACCTCGTTGAGTGACCGAAGCACATCCGCAGGGGCTACATCCGTTTTTAAGACTCCGTTTTGTGCCAGACTTACCGTTCCACGCTCTTCACTTACTACGACAACAAGGGCATCGGTTGCTTCTGATAATCCTAGTGCGGCGCGGTGCCGTGTTCCATGTTTAACCGACCAACCTTCATTTTTATCAGATAAGGGAAAAACCGCACCAGCATAAACCACTCTGTCACCCCTAATAATAACGCCACCATCATGAAGAGGGCCGTATGAATCAAATAAGGTTTGTAAGAGTGCTGCACTCACTTCAGCATTAACTAAGACGCCATTTGAGCCAAACTCGGCAAGAGGTGTTTTGCGTTCGACAGCAATGAGCGCCCCCTTTCGTTGCGTGGCAAGTTCGCGAACGGAGGTCATAATGGCTTGAACAGGATTGCTACTTGATACCCTTGCGACCCGACCGCGCCCCATACGCTCGAGCGCCGACCTTAGCTCAGTTTGAAATACGATGACAGCTGCTAAAAAAGCCACTGGCGCGACTCGGTCAAAGAGCCACTTGGTGGCATCCAATTTAAACTGGGTTGCTAAAAACCAAAGGATGCCTAAAGCTAATACCCCTCGTAATACATTCCAGGCACGCGTACCTACCAAAAGAATGTACATCTGATAGAGGAGAGCTGAAATAATGATAATATCAGCTAGATCCTTTAGTTGAAAATTAATAAACGAGGACAAAAATCGGCCTCCACCCGAGTCTGAAAAGTAAGAGACGATGCATTTGATTTCAAGATAACACGCAGTCTGTGAGAAGCAACTAGGTGTTTCCTTACAAGTATGAGCTAAGGGGAAAGAAAATGCAAAATCTTACAAAGTTTAAGGGGTTTGGTTAAGACCAATAAAGATTGGAAGTTCTAAAGAGGATTTGAAACCCGCATAAAAGGGGGCCATTTCGTAGAGAAATGGTTTTGATTAAAAAATTAACTTGAATGACGAGCGAACCATTAAAAAGCTAAAACTATCGACTATTATTGATAAGCCTTAAGGTTAATGTATAAGCGAAGTATTCACGAAATAAAAAAACCGCCTTTATTGTTTACAAAGGCGGTTACGGTATAAAGGAATTTACTTAGCGACGATATAAACCTGGTTCATTTGGTCAGGACTGACCCCTCTAGATCTCATGGGGTCGATACGCGTCAGAGTATCTAAAACCTCGAGCCCTTCAACGACTTCTCCGAATACCGTGTGCTTGCCGTCAAGCCAAGGCGTTGGGATAAACGTGATGAAAAACTGTGATCCATTGGTATTGGGCCCTGCATTGGCCATACTTAAAATCCCTTTGTTTACATGGTGTTTCCCATTTCTGGTTTCATCACCAAAGGTGTAGCCAGGGCCACCACGACCTGTTCCTGTAGGATCACCTGTTTGCGCCATAAAATCTTCTAAAACACGGTGAAAAACAATGCCGTCATAGTATTTGTGCAGTGCTAGAAAAACAAAGTTATTGACGGTTATAGGTGCGTCATCTTGAAATAAATCGAGAACCATTCTTCCTTTGGTGGTTTCTACGACTGCTCGGTAATCTTTTCCAGGCTCGAGCACAGAACTTGCTTTAGAAAACGAAGTCTGACGATCTTTTGATAGAGCTTCAACTTGGGTAAATCCTTCGGGTAAATACATGGGGCTCCTTACTGTGCGCTTGGGCGTTCGATTATGGTTACTCGGGTCATTTTGTCAGGGCTACTAAGATAAACACCTAGTGCAGGTGTTTCGCCCACACGCCCGACAACAGCATCTAAATCGTTGAGTTTAAAGGGGCTGCCCAATTCGGGCATAGCTCCTAAAGTTGTCGTTAAAAAGGCTTCAATGGTCTCACTGTCATCCCCTTCAACAGCAACTCCTTCGGCTTTTAGGTCAGATAAAGGGGCGTCAAGATTTACAATAACACTTGGAGCGTTATTACTTGGATCGATTCGCGTAATCTTGTCCAAAACATCTGAGCCTTCAATAACCTCACCAAAAACACTATGTTTATCATCTAACCAGGGCGTTTCGACAAAAGTAATAAAGAACTGAGAGCCGTTTGTATTTGGTCCAGAATTGGCCATGCTCAGCATTCCTGGCTTATCATGTCTTAAACTAGAGTCAAATTCATCTTCAAATTCGTAGCCAGGACCACCACGCCCTGTACCCGTTGGGTCACCTGTTTGCGCCATAAAATCTTGTAATACTCGGTGAAAGACAATGCCGTCATAGTACTTATGCAGGGCTAGAAAGACAAAGTTATTGACGGTCCTTGGCGCTTTGTCTTCAAACAAATCGGCAATAATTGTACCTTTGGTTGTTTCGATAATGGCCTCATAATCTTTTCCAGGCTCGAGCACTTGCTCGGCTTTATCAAAAACTTGAAGTTGCTCATCGCTTAAATAGGGGACTTGGGTAAAACCTTCAGGAATACTGACAGGCTCGAGCGCCTTCTCTTCAGAGGTATTTGAGGTAGAGGTTTCAGGGACAGTTTCAGTTTCACTGGTACTCGTTTCTGATGTGCCTGTATCAGACGTCGTTTCGGGTTCATTCGTTTGAGATTCCTGAGCACTCACTGCGCCAGTAGCGATAGGTGTCGTAGGTTTAGATAACCAAACACCAATAATCACAAGAAAAATAACGAGCCCAAGAACAGGGACGACTTTTTTCATAGGGATACTCCATTTACTAAGATAGTCATATTAAGTAACGCTCTATGCTAAGCGGAGTTGACTATAAAAGGTGTTGCCTAAATTATAGACAGAGCTTAGGAAAAGCAATTATAGAAAAGAATTATGGCATAAATATTTTGCAAACATTAAAATCGTGAAACTATTCACTAGAATCTCAGTTTTAACACCGTTACGATTTTAAATGACGGTGCTAAAGTATCAACGCTAAAGTACGCCTAACCTGATAAATTTGGTCTGTTCTTCACGGGCTATAAATAGATACCTTATAATCTGAGTAGGACAGACCCTGAGTTTGATCAAAAGAGATGGGAACGATTAAAGCCCATTTTTCATTTTGACGCAAATTCACTTATGCTAATACTATGCGCTTAAGAATACTAGCAATAATTCTGATTTGTTCAACTCTAAATTCTTGCTTGCCATCTGTTTATCAACCTTATCCAATACAAGCGATCAGTTTACCTAGAGATGAAGCCGCCCACCGTGCCCCAATAGAATGGTGGTATTGGACGGGGCACCTAACGGATGAAACAGGTCATAAGTACGGGTTTGAACTTACCTTCTTTAAAGCTTACGCGCCAGAATCAGTCAAATTATTTGGATTTATACCTGCATGGTGGGTGGTTGAAAAAGGACATATTGCTCATTTTGCACTTACAGATGTTGATAATCAGGCGTTTTTGATGAACCAAATTAGTGATTTTAATAATTTTGAGGCAGCAACATCTGAAACGGATCTTGATGTCTATATTAATACCTGGTCTGCAAAGCAAATAGGGGAGGGGCTATATCAACTAAAAGCCCAGGTTGCTGATAAAAAGCTCGAGCTAACCCTACGTTCTGAAAAACCTGCTGCGCTACACGGAAATCCACCAGGCATTCAGTCAATGGGGCCAGGTGGAACCAGTTATTACCTTTCCTATACACGTATGAGTGCCGAAGGTAGCCTAAAGACCGAGTGTAATTTAATCTTCTGTAACGAATCCAAGGTTAAAGGTCAAGCCTGGCATGATCATCAATGGGGAGATTTTAAACTTGACACCTATGCAGGCTGGGACTGGTTTAGTATTCAATTGGACGATCAAACCGAAATAATGCTCTATCTCATAAGAGAACCTAATGGGACTTATGTTACGCGAGCAGGTAGTTTTATCGACAAACAGGGGAGACTAAGTGCTTTAAAGAGTGAAGATTTTAGTCTGACGGAAACAGGAGAGATCTGGGAAAGCAAGGCTACAGGTGCTATTTACCCTGCTGGCTGGACGCTAGCTATTCCTTCTAAAAGGCTCGAGCTAAGGATTAAACCACTCCTACTAAATCAGGAAATGAACACTCGAGCGACAACAGGCATTGTTTACTGGGAAGGCGCTGTTGAAATTACGGGAAATCAGAGTGGGAAAGGCTATGTGGAACTTACCAATTATGATCTTTATCCCTACGGCAAAACCAATAACCAAACCCAATTAAAGCCTTTAGCGGGCCCTTTTGGGAATTAATGTAAAGAGGGGGTTAACTGATCCCCTCTTTACATTAAAAATACCAGAGTTGTAGACTCTGGTATTCATAACTTTTCCAATGAAATAGGAAGTTTGTAAAATAGGCTTAGGGTATAACCTTAGTAATAAAGCCTTTAAGTTTTGGTGCTTCTAGGTTCATGTCTGTAAAAACCCCTGGTGGTACTCCAAAATCTCCAATATAAATATCCCCTGCAGCAGAGCCAGGCAACACGCCTTTTTTGGGGACAGCAATGGACATTGTCATGGTTGCATTAACCACTTCACCAGGTACTTCACCAGTATCAGCAACCATCCCGGTAGGTGTATCTAAAGAAATCACGCAGGAACCTGCCGCACTCAGGCTATTTAGCACGGTAATGACATCAAGGGTTCTGCCGCGTGGTGGCCCCTCGAGTTGTGTGCCAATGGCTGAGTCAATAACACAGGTAAATTTCATCTTAGGTAAACTGCTGCGTACTCGTGCCGTTGGATAATGCTTGAGTAGCTCGAGCTGCTCCTTGGTAATACCCGAATAATTCTCAGCTTCGTGGGTAGGAACAACCCAAACGGGGCGTTGTTGCGAAGCGAGTAAACGAGCCGCTGCTAAGCCGCCACTGCCATTATTTCCACGACCAGCGGCAATTAATACGGGCCCTTCTGGCGCAAAATGATTTACCAGATCAGCTAGGTTTCTACCTGTGTGCTCTACGATTAATCTTATATCGAGGCCATATTTACCTGTTGCAAGCATAGCAAGTTGCTGCATCTGAGAGGCAGATAATTTAGGAACATGGTCCCAAGAAATCGTAGGAAAGGGTGATTCTGTCATGTTAGCCTACCGCTTCTAAGTTACTTAAATCCGCCGTAGAATAAACATTTTGAACATCGTCTAGATCTTCAAGCGCTTCGGTAAATCTAAGGACCTTTGCCGCATCTTCGGCGGAAAGGACAGTGGTGGTTTGTGCTATCTTTGTCAATTGACTCATCTCTGCCTCAAACCCTTCTGTTTGCAAACCCTCGGTAACCGTATACAAATCAGAGGGATCGGTATAGATCGTTAAACCTTCTTCATCTAGCTCGAGGTCTTCAGCACCAAGTTCAATGGCAAGTTCCTGAGCTTTATCACTTGTGGTAGGTATGACTATAATGCCCTTACTCTCAAATTGCCAGGCGGTTCCACCTGACATATTACCACCATACTTTGAAAAGACGTGGCGAACTTCGCTAACAGTGCGGTTACGATTATCTGTTAGGGCTTCAACAATAAAGGCGACACCAACAGGGCCATAGCCTTCATAAGTAACAGCGTCAAAACTAACGCCCTCGCCACCACCCATAGCACGCTCAACGGCACGCTCAATAGTTTCATTTGGGACACTATCGCTTTTAGCCGCCGCCAGCGCATTCTTTAAGGATAAGTTCGTAGAAGGATCATCGCTACCGCCCTCACGAATAGCACTCTGGATTGCACGGATGTGTTTACTGATAGTTTTACCACGCTGAGCATCATTTGCCGCTTTTTTGCGCTTTATTTGTGACCACTTATTATGACCTGCCAAGGGCGTCGTCCTCCTAGTTGCGAATAAATTTATCTAAACTGATTCTAATAGAATCCACTGTGAAACAGCTCTAAGCTTCTATTTTAGCCTAAAAAAGCCCAGCGTGGGTTTTTTGACCACGCTGGGCTTTTGAAAATAGGTTTTACTGAATAAAGTAAGTGGTTTCGGCTATGTCCCGAATCGTATAAGGGCGAACTTCGGTAACGATAATATTAGTCCAACCATCTTCGCCAATGATGCCTCGGTACGTGACGCGAGTAAGATCAGTAGGGGAGGGTGTAAACGATACCCTTACTCGGTGCAAACCTGAAACTGAGTTACTTCCTATAGCAAATTCTGAGCGAGCATCGGGTCCGTTAATAATGGTTGTGCCCATACCTACAGGAATATTTCTGCCAAACGTTTCTACATTGCCAAAGGGATCAATTTCGGTAAGGGTTACATAACCACTTTGATTGGTGCGAATCACAAAGCCGATACTGTCACCAATACGGTAGCTCGAGCCTGAACCACGGTCAGGTCTGAACTCAGAAATGACATCGTTTAATTCAATACCAAAACGAACCCGTCCTGATATTGATACATCTGAGGGAATAAAGGTAACCGTGCAGCTACTCAGTAGGCTAACAAGAAGTCCTGTCAGGAGCCATACTTTAAAGGTTTTCATAGTGTTTATCCTTTCTAAATGACGAGATATAAAACAAACCTTATAAAGTTTAGCAGGGATTCTATTATGTGTTGTTAACCTAGCATTGAGACTTGGTGGTAGCAACCTGCCTTTTGAACAAATGCGGATAGGACTATAGACAGCGTTATTTGAATCTTTAGTAGAGACCTTGGCTTCACCAATCTTTTAAATCATCTTTTATAGCGTCATCGGCGAGTTTGGCATAGACCCTTGTCGTTTGAATATTTTCGTGACGTAAGTGGGTCGCAACCCGACCAAGGTCTTTGGTCTGGGCATAATAGCGTGTACCAGCGCCGTGTCTAAGTCCGTGGACGGCCTTATCATCATAGCGAATGCCTGTGATTTGGCATAGTTCGCGAAAGCGCTGTCTTGTGCGGTCAATACCCCAGGGTAAAACTTTGTCTTGAGCCTGGGAACTACGTTTGCGTGAATCATGCAGTGTGCGGAGGTTTTTGAGTTCAGCCTCGAGCTTAGCTGAGATAGTGACACTGGCTCTTTTACCCCCTTTGCCTAAGACTTTGAGGCTCGAGCGTTCCCAGTCTATATCTGACCAAGATAGTCCCACCATTTCGCTAATTCTTAAGCCCGCATGTGCTCCTAGTAAAACCATCACCTTTTCAGAAGGGTCGGCTACTTTCATTAAGGCGTCAATTTCTCTAACAGTATAGGGTTGCCGTTTTTCCCAAACAGGTGTAGGGTCAGCAGCAGGCTTCACATTTTCAAAGGGAACGGCTTCTGTGATACCTGTCCAACGAAGAGCTTTGTAGAGGGTACGAGCTGCTGCTAGTTTAACTTCGACCGAAGCAGGGCTTAAGGGATTGCCTGTAGTATCTTTAGGGCTAGTCTCGAGCGTCCGTATATACAAGACACCCGCATCACGACTTGGTCTTAGCAAATTCTCTGACTGCCAGGCTTCAAGCAAATCTAAGACACCTCGACGATACGATTTGAGTGTATGCTTACTAACCTTGCCACCTTTGGCTCCGTGTAAAAACAAATAAGCTCTGGTTAAATCCCAAAGGGTTGCACTGTCACGTTCGTTGATAGCTTTGGCCGCTAGCCGTTTGAGTTCTTCGGAACTCAGGTTCGCCCAAGACCTTGCATGCTCGAGCTGCGTTTGAGGATGGTAGCGGTCTAAGTCAGCGTTCATTAACTCAGGCTAACACAGATAAAGCCATTCGTTATGAAAAAAATTCGTGATGGGTCAAATACTGTGCAATTGCACTTTGGCTAACTGAAAATGCCTTGGCAAGTTTTTCTTGCGTCCAGCCTAGGTCATATAAAGTCTTAACTGCTTCAAAGCGCTCAGGGATTAAAGGACCACGTTGCAAGCGACCTTCCTGAGATGCAATTGCCAAGTTATCGGCGTGAGAAATAAGCTCTAGGTTCTCGAGCGCATTATTGGACTTATCTTTATCCTTATGCCTAACGTCATGACCTTCTGGAATATCTGAAACCCATACCTGATAAATGAGTCGGTGAAGCATGTGTTTACCTGAGTAGCTCAAACCTTTAGAAAGACCAACGGTGTGAAAACCTTGAGCATCTATATAACCTGTAGACGTTTTCTTTGGAGCATAGCTTGAGCGCCAAAAGCGGCCATCTAAACTCACGGCATATAATTCTGTTTCGTCAGTAAAATTCCACTGACTGCCAAAACGACTTGAAAGAAAAAGAGTGTCCATCATTTGGATTATAGCATTATTCCAAGTAATTATTATTATATGGAAAATAGTAAGGATAAGGATACTTATCCTGTTTTTATATCATTTTGGACGCTTAAAGAATTATTTCACATAGCTAAGGTTTTTGTCGTTATAACTTATTCAATCCTACAAAATCATCGTTAATACGTTGATGGTACCTTTAGAAAAATTTCGAGTGATTGATGTCCTTTGCTTTAAGGCTAGTCTCTAAAAATTTTCCGCATAGCCCTATGGAGAATCTAAGCCAATTTATACCTTCGCCTCATTTCACCTAAAACAAATGACATTGCCTAAATTAGGGTTTACGCTCGAGCCCAATCTACAAACATCCACCGTTCCCTTTTTGGGAATCCTAATCCCTATTGCATTTTTATTACACCAAGCAAAAACCAATACTGTGTTGAGATTTGCGCATTCCTTTATACTAAGGCAACCCTTTATGAAAATAACCATTGACGTTACACTACGCTTTGCGTACGATTTGATTATTAAGGAGGCTTTTTTGAAATATATAGCCATGGTACTTTCTGCAGTTTTTCTTCTTTCTGCTTGTGCTCCAAAATTGCAGGTTCAAAACAATGTTCTACCTACGTTAATTTCTGTAACCTCACCCACTAGCCCCGACGGCATGATTCTACTCCAAGGTCGTTACTTTGGTGACGGTCAATCTGGTCAAGCCGAGGACAGCTATGTGCTGGTCGGCGCTGATGTTTTTGGTACGGGTGGCGTTGCGGTACGCGCGTCAAGCTGGTCAACCAACCGTATTGAAGTTGCTGTACCTAAAGCAGCTGGTTCAGGCTTTGTTTTTGTTTTTGTTCGGGGTAACCGTAGTAACGGTTTACCTACCACTTTACCCTAAGCATTTTATGCATGGCTCGAGCCATGCTAAACTCAACCTTAGATAGTATCCAGTGTGAATGCACTGGATTTTACTTTTTTATAATCCAAGTTGAGGTTCCTATGAAAAGAACACACTACGCAGGTAGTTTACGTAAAGAACATGCAGACGAGCAGGTCGTCTTACAGGGCTGGGTCAACCGAAGTCGTAACAATGGCGGCATTATATTTATTGTGTTGCGTGACCGTGAAGGGCTTGTCCAGGTTGTTGTAGAGCCAGATAGTGCAGCCTTTATTATTGCAGAATCACTCAAGGCTGAATACGTTATAGAGGTTGAGGGAATGGTTAAGTTAAGACCTGAATCAATGCATAATACCAATCAGGCAAGTGGCGCAGTAGAGGTTGTCGCTCAAACAATAACTATTTTATCCGAAGCAAAAACGCCACCGTTTCTGGTTGATGGAACCATAGACGGCGATACTGTCAATGAAGACTTAAGACTGAGTTACCGCTATCTTGACCTCAGACGACCAGATGCCGCCCGCCCGCTTCTTATGAGGCACAAAATCTCAAAGGCAATCTGGGACTTTCTTGATAAAGATGGCTTCATCCAAATAGAAACACCTCTTCTCACGTTGTCTACCCCAGAGGGCGCTAGAGACTTTGTTGTCCCTTCAAGGTTACAGGCTGGAAATTTTTATGCTCTCCCCCAGTCACCTCAACTTTTCAAGCAAATGCTCATGATGGCGGGTTTTGACCGCTATTTTCAAATTGCCCGTTGTTTCCGTGATGAAGATTTGCGTGCCGACAGACAGCCTGACTTTACTCAGTTAGATATTGAAATGTCCTTTATTGACCAAGAAGATATCCTTTCGCTAAATGAGCGCCTCATGGCTCATGTGGTCAAAACAGCTCTTGATATAACCATAGACAGTTCATTCCCGCGTATGAGCTATGACGAGGCTATGAACCGTTATGGTTCAGATAAACCAGACATTAGGTTTGGGCTCGAGCTTCAAGATTTAACCCCGCTCTTCCAAAATAGTGAGTTTAGAGGTTTTAGTACCACAATCAGTTCTGGTGGTTTTGTTAAAGGAATACAGGTACCAGCAGACCTTGCCAATCAGATTTCACGTAAAGGTTTAGATGCCTTAGAAGCTCATGCCAAAACCCATGGAGCTAAGGCATTAGCCTGGCTCAAACACACTGGCGAGCTGACAGGTCCCATCGCAAAATTTCTTTCAGATAGCGAAAAGACAAACGTCTTGGCGCTCATGGCAGAAGGCGACACGCTTATACTTGTAGCAGATAGTTGGAAAAAAACCTGTGAGGCACTTGGAGCCGTCCGTCTAAAACTATCAGCAGATTTAAACCTGGTAAGCAATGAGCAACTCGCTTTTCTTTGGGTCATCGACTTTCCTCTATTAGAGCTAAACCCTGAAACAGAAAGCTATACCTATATGCACCATCCCTTTACTAGACCCCATGATGAAGACCTCGGCAAACTTGAAACCAGTCCAGGTGAAGTTCGTGCCTGGGCCTATGATCTAGTCTTAAATGGCAATGAGGTTGGCGGTGGCTCACTTAGAATATTCCGCCACGACACACAATTAAAAATGTTTGACGCTTTAGGCTTTAGTCGTGAGCAGGCACAGGAACGTTTTGGTTTCTTCTTAGATGCTCTGTCTTACGGTGCCCCTCCTCATGGTGGTATTGCCTGGGGACTTGATCGCCTTGTTATGCTCCTCGCTAAAACACGCAGTATTCGAGATGTTATTGCCTTCCCCAAAAACCAGCGAGGAATTGAGCCTTTAACAGGTGCTCCCAACAAGCTCGAGCCAAAACAGCTTGCCGAATTGCATCTAAAAATCGAAAGCGAGGACTAGCGGATGCTGCCTCTCGTTATTCTTGATCTTGACGGTACTATTATCGGTAAGACGGGACAAGTAGAAACCTGCGTTTGGGATGCGGTAGATAGTGCAAAAGCTAAGGGAATGCGTTTCTCGGTCTGTACAGGCCGACCCAATTTAGGGGTGGCCAAACGCGTTGCTGAGCGCCTTGGGCCCAACAATCCACACATTTTTCAAAATGGCGCTCATATTGCCCTAAGTTCTGGCGACAGCCTAGAATTATCCGCGTTAAAATCATCCTCAACGCTCGAGCTCATCACTTTTGCTCGAGCCAAAGGGCTTGTTTTAGAACTCTATACCCCAGGCACCCTATTTGTTGAGCGTCGTACGCCCATAAGTGAGGCTCATGCCAAAATGATTGGTGTACAAGCAATCGTCAGAGATTTGGAAGAGGTATTGGCAAACGAGCCCATCATTCGGGCGCAGTGGGTCATTCCGACAGAAGCGCTCGAGCTTGCCCTTAGTGCTCAGCCAGCTGGTACACAATGCGCCGTGGCAACAGCCTCTGCCCAGGTAGGTACTTATTTTGTGAGTATTACCAAAGAAGGGGTTAATAAAGGAAGTGCTGTTCAGTCCCTCTGTAAGCATCTTAAATTATCCTCAGACCATGTCATGGCGGTTGGGGATAGTGTTGGCGATATTCCCATGCTAGATGCGGTGGCTTTCCCAAGGGTCATGGCAAATTCGCCTGAAGATTTACTAACAGCCTATCTTAGCTCTGACTACAGCGTGGATCAATGCGGGATTGTTGAGTTGATTAATGAGGCGCTCGAGCTAAGTCCAAAGCCTTCAGATCAGTAAGAAAAAAGCACTACACAGGCCGTATACCTGCCTGCTACACTATCTGCAATGATTTCTATAGAAACGCTAAAAGCACACCTAGGAAAAACCGTAGATTTAAACGCTTGGGTAACCAGAGTTCGTAGCAGTGGCAAAATAGCCTTTTTACAATTGCGCGATGGCACTGGCTTTATTCAGAGCGTTATTGTCAAAAATGAAGTTCCCGAAGATGTCTTTGCCCTAGCCAAAGGTTTAAATCAAGAAACAAGCCTGAAGGTTCGTGGCGAAGTCCGTCAGGATGATCGCTCACCTTTAGGGGTTGAGCTGGGAATTATCAGTCTTGAACTCTATCAATCGCCCCAAGATTACCCTATTACGCCAAAAGAGCATGGGGTCGAATTTCTTTTTGATCATAGACACCTGCATTTGAGGCACCGTAAACCTTGGGCAACCTTGCGCATCCGCGATGAGCTCGAGCGTGGCATGCATGATTTCTTTAGCGATCGAGGGTTTATTCGCTTTGATGTTCCTCTCTTTATGAGTACCGCCGCTGAAGACACCACCAATCTTTTTGAAATCGATCTGTTTGGCGAAGATAAAGCTTACCTGTCACAATCTGGGCAGTTATACGCTGAGGCTGGCGCTATGGCATTTGGCAAAGTTTATACGTTTGGCCCTACCTTTCGTGCCGAAAAATCCAAGACGCGTAAGCACTTGCTAGAGTTCTGGATGATAGAGCCAGAAGTCGCCTTTTTAGATCATCAGGGCAATATGCAATTGCAAGAAGATATGCTGAGCTATCTGGTAAAGCGTATCCTTGACAAAAAAGCTTATGAGCTTGAGCTTTTAGAGCGCGACTTAACTAAGCTCGAGCCTGCGTCTCAAGGTAAGTTCCCCCGTATAACCTATGACCATGCCTTAGAGGTTTTAGCTAAAAAAGGTTTGGGGTTGGAATGGGGCGAAGATTTTGGCGCTCCTCATGAGACCGCCCTTGGTGAGGATTATGACCGACCTATCTTTATAGAAGCTTGGCCAACCAAAGCCAAAGCTTTTTATATGCAGCCGTTTGAAAATGACCCTGATCGCGTTAAATGTGCTGACCTTATAGCCCCTGATGGTTATGGTGAATTAATCGGTGGTTCAGAACGCATTCATGACTTAGCTTTACTTGAGCAGCGCATTAAAGAACATAAGCTGCCAGAGGCAGCTTTAAAGTGGTATCTGGATTTAAGGCGTTTTGGCTCGGTTCCGCACTCTGGATTTGGTATTGGCATAGAACGAACCCTGGCATGGATTGTTGGCGCTGATCATGTCCGTGAAGTGATCCCCTTCCCACGTATGCTCACACGCATGGAACCTTAAGGCTTAATAATCTGCATCCAGCCTTATATACTTTAAGAAATACCTGGATTCTTCATGATCTATAAGTATCCGCGTATTTTCAAAACCATTTCGTTTTAAACTGGCTTTCAAACTTCTTAATAGCCGCCACTCATCATTGATTCCCTGATAAGGCATGTCAGGCTCGAGCGAAAAGTCAAGAATAATACTGCCATCATCTAAGCTAAATACCGTGGCAAGTTGCAAACCCTTGGGCCAGATAGGCAATTCTGTTTTTAGCTCCTCTACCAGTGCTTTGACTAGACTTGTCAAATCTTTAGCTATAGAAACGGTTTTAAATACGGGTCGCTCGAGTTGGTTTTCATCAAACATGACCAATTCAATTTGGCGACTTTCCAAAGGAGATGGCTCGGCCTCATTCAGTTTTACCTCTGAAGGTGTCTTATAGCCAAGGTGTTCTCCTTTAATATAAAAAGAAAGCGCCACTAGACATACTACTAGCGAAATAAGGCTTTGGGGGCTAAGCAACGGTTTGGCAATTACCTTGTATTGAGATTTCATCATTGCGCCAAAAATTCTGAGAGTGTGCGGCTGAGCGCTATCTGGAAAGGGACATCATTAATAGCACTAGGGTTTAATTCAAGAACCAAGTATGCCTGACCCAGAATTGGGTTAGTAAGGGGCATAGCTGTAAAATTAAACAGTCTAAAACTGCTGTTTAAACTTAGCCGTCGCGCAAAAAAGTCAGCGTTACGCTCTAACTGACTACCATCAGGCTCGAGCGTGTCAACAACTTGAGCAAGACGACCCTCCAAAACAGGTGTCTGCAAGATCTGGTAGGCGGATTCTTTAGTTAAAGGATAGTAAATATTAAAACTGCCTTCAGCCAGAGCTGAACTTGTACTGAGAACGAAAGCACCATCGGCTTTAAATAAGTGACTGGACTCGAAAGGTAATAGTGTTAGGTTGGCGCTCGTACCCAGACTGCTTGCTAAGTAATCGGCAAGAACCTGCGTATTGATATCATAAAAAAGGATGACTTGCTTAGCAGGTTGGGCTTCCTCAGCAAAAAGGTCTAGGTTAAATTGAAACCCCTCGGCGTCAGGAAAAATAAAACTATCAAAACGGGCATTGGGGGCCAGTTTAAGCTCGAGCTTTACCTCACCTTTGTCCGAAAACAAGCTGATAGCATCACTATAATTTCCTCTTCCCTTCCAGGGTTCAGTTAGGTTGGCATGACTAAAGACCAGACTCAACTCGAGCGTGTCAGGGTTAAAACTTTGGGTATAGGGGCTATATTGCTTGAAGCTTAGACTTAGTCTCTCGGTTCTCGCTATTTGCTTAAACTCAACCGAAACCAGGTCGGCTCTTGGCGTTACCGCTATGATGCTGTTTTCACTAGGGACGTAGTCTATACTTCCCCCCAGTGCCTCGACAAAACTGCGTACAGGCAAATAGACCACCGCATCACTACGAAGGGCCGCTGTACTGGCAATAATTTGTCCATTCAAGGTTAAAGAGCTGGTATTTAATAATGCCTCACTCGCGCTATTAGCAATACCATAGTGCAGAACTTGACCTAGATAAACCAGACTAATAGACTCACCTTCATCTATGACATCTGCGTTGAGAAGAAGTGCCAGATCAGATGCGGGAGCGTAGCTGTAGCCACTAACCAAATCACTTCTAGCTCCTGCCACCACGAGTCCGTCAATAATGACAGATTGCGCCTGAGCAAACAAAATAAAATAAACAAAAAGGCTTAGCACCCATTTCATCAGTAGCGTTTCAAGGCTCGATCCATTTGCCGTTTGGCATCGCGCTTGGCTTCAGACTCGCGTTTATCGTAAAGCTTTTTGCCTCTACCTAGACCGATTTTTACCTTGGCCCAACCCCCTTTAAAATAAAGGCTCATGGGAACAACGGTTAAACCTTTTCGCTCGAGTCCTTTGGCAAGTTCATCGATTTCTGTTTTTCTTAGCAGTAACTTGCGGCTTCTTAAGGGGTCATGATTATTGTAGCTCGCCTGTTGGTAAATAGGGATATTCACGCCCTCGAGCCAAATCTCACCATTTTTGATTCGCGCAAAGGCTTCATTGAGTGAACCCTGCTTATCGCGTAATGATTTTACTTCGCTTCCTGTTAAAGCAATACCTGCTTCAAAGGTCTCAAGAATTTCATAATCAAACGTGGCACGACGATTCTTTAACACAACTCGTTATTATAGCGGTAATCAGGCAACTAGCACGTCTAATAGATGAGTAGCTTTAGGCTTTTATGCAACATCATACTCTTGACGACTAATACTAAAGACTCGGCTCACACCCTTTTCTGAGCTTATACCCCAAAGAACATTAGCAACATCAAAGGTCGCTTTTTGATGCGTAATAAGCACAAATTGCGTTCCCTGTTTGGCAAGGTGGTCTAAAAAGGTGCAATATCGCCGTATATTTGCCTCATCTAAGGGTGCATCAACCTCATCAAGAATAGCTACAGGCAAACGCTTGTTATCTTGACCCTGAAGTAAGGAGAATAGAAAAGCCATCGCGCCCATGGTGCGCTCGCCCACCGACAAGAGGTTGAGAGACTGCGTTTGCTTACCTGGGGGTTGCAAAATAATACTTAAGCCTTTAGGGCGATCCTGTTCTTCATGAACGATAATATTTGACTTGGCATCTAGGCCAAATAGCTCTTTGACATAATGCTGAAACTGAACCTTTAATTGCTCTACCGCATGCCTGAGTTTAGTGGTGACATCTTGATCTATTCTAATAAGAATAGCTTCGAGTTCGGTAACGGCTAGCGTTGCTTGAATACTTTGCACCTGTACATCTTCATACCGTTCTTTTTGCCCCTGTAAGTCTTGTGCGGCTCGGTGGTTAACGGGGCCAATGCCTTCAAGTTCATTTTCAATCAAATTGAGCCGTTCGCGGCAGCTACGCGGGCTCATATCAATGCGCTCGAGCCCCAAAGGAAAGGCGCTTCTTTCTTCTACGGCAATTTCTAAGGCTGCTTCGCGCCGAGCCAAGGTAATCTTGATAGACTCGAGCGCTTCTGCAATTTCGGCTTGTAGCTCGGTAAATTCACCAAGTTTTTGCTCGAGTGCCTGGGCTGCACTCAAGGCAGCGGCATAGACATTTTGATGTTCAATAAGGTCTTTAGGAAGATTCGCCTCAGCTTGGGTCACTGCAAACTTAGCCTCTTCTACACCTTGCTTAAGACTTGCCTGATTAAGACTAAGGGCAGAAAGTTTGTTCTTTAGATCATCTAAACGATTTAAGTTTATTTCAAAGCTTTGCTGAGCTAGCTCATAGATCTTTTGGCGCTCGAGCGCTAGAGTTAAAAGCTCTTGAATATCCCGCTGCTCAGATTGAATGTCGCCTTTTTCGGCGGATTTTTGTCTGTGTGCCTCAAGCAGTGCGATAAGTTCAGCTTCAAATTTGCCTAAATCACTGCTTATATTGCTAAGTGCAGGTTTTACAAGCTTTTCCAGTTCGTTTTGCTTTTGCTCCAGTTGACGACTGACCTCTTCTATAAGCGATTCTTCAACTTTGCTAGCTTGCTGTTTCTCTTTAAGATTCTGAGCATTAGCGCTAACTTCTTGTTTGAGGTTTTGTACAAGAGCAAATTGTTGACGACTTTGCTCTTGTAGGGTTTCAACTGCGACTTTTTGAGCCTCTGCAACTTGCGAAGCGGCTCGAGCCTCTAGTTCAGCATCTTCGACATCTTTAGCTGCGCCCAGTACTGAAACATTGGTACGGCTCTGCCCACCTGACATGGCTCCATAGCTCTCCATAATGCTACCGTCCAGGCTTACCAGTCTTGGTCTTTGTTTGTAAAGTTTGGCAAGCTTTGTTGCATCCGTCATAGATTCTATAAGAGCAGTTGAGCCTAGGAGCTGATAAATAAGCTCGAGGTAGGGACGCTCAACTTGTACAAAATCACTGGCAAGACCCAGAACCCCTGGAAAGGTTTCTACAGCAGAATCGAGCTGAGTTGCTCTGCCCTTTACCAGATCAAGCGGTAAGGTGGTAACCCAACCACCCGCTTTCTTGACATAATTAATAACCTCTTGTGCGGTTTCTGCTGTATCTGTGATGATGTATTCTGAGCGCCGACCCAATGCGCCAGCGATTGCCTGCCGATAATCATCCTCTACTCTTATAATGTCAGCGACTGAGCCAATAATTCCCTTAATCCCTGAACCAAGCGCAGTCTTAGGGCCGCTTGCATAGCCACGCCGCGCCTCAAAAGCATTGCGGCTTTGTTCGGCAGCTTTTTGCAAAGCCCTTGCTTCTGCATGGTACTTTGCCTGATCTTGCAAACTCCGCCCTAAGGCTTCTTTAAACTCTTCGAGCTTTTGAGACTCAATTTGGAGGGTATCTTCCAGTGACCTAGTACTTTCTAAAAGACTACTCAGGTCGTTTGATTCCTTTGTTCTGACTTGAGCCAATCTTTCACTGAGTTGAACCATTTCCTGCTCGAGCCGAGATTTACTGGTTTCATAAGAGAAATGCGCTTGTTGCTCGCTAACTTGCTGAGCTTGTAATTGTTTAACTGTACGTTCCAGATTATTTTTTTGCTCTTCCAGATTGGCAAGAGTTTTGGCAAGGGCTTCTAGATAGCCCTCTTTATTATTTAGCTTTGCCTTAAGCACTTCAAGGTCATCAATAGGCTTTTCGGGTGCTTGAGTGCCAGATATATAGCTTATTTCAGACTGAAGGATAGTCGCTTCTCTGGTCAAAGATGATTCTTGTTGTTTAATGGCTTCGAGCCGCTCGAGCGCTATACGGTGCTCAGCCTTTTGCGCTTCTGCCTTTGTTAAAGCGTCTCGGTAAATCTTTTCTAAGTCGGTAGCTCTGCGCCGACTTGCCTGCCAGCTCTCTTCAGTAGTGCGGCGCTCGAGTCGTGAATGACTTAATTTGTCACTAAGCTCGGCGTCTTGTAATCTAAGCGTTTTTACTTCTTTTTCTAGGGCATCCTCACGCTGACAACTTAGGGTATAACGTAGATGCAAAGCTTCTCGACTTAACTGGGTATGGCGCTCTGCCAATTCTGCTTCTTCACGCAATTGCTCAATGAAATGCTCTAGTTCGAGCATTATGTCTGCAAGACGTTGTAGATTTACCTGTGCATCTAATAAGCGTGCCTGAGTTTGTTCGCGTCGGTTACTTAAGCGCGCAACATCTGCCGCCTCGGCGACATAGTTAAGAAGTTTCTCCGGATCAGCGGTTAGTACCTGACCCACTTCGCCTTGACCTACAATCGCAAGCGCCCCACGCCCCAGACCGGTTCCGGAAAGCGCTTCTTCAATATCAGTTAGGCGACAATTTTTACCATTTAACTTTAAGACACTGTTACCATCACGCATTAAATTACGACTCACTGTAATGCGCTCTTTACCCTTTAAAAGTTCTACCTCTACCTCTGCATAGCTTAGGCTGCGCTTGCCATCAGCACCGTGAAAAATAAGATCAGTCTTATCCCCCGCCCTATATTGACTGGCTCTACCTCCCCCAGTTACCCAGCGCAAACCATCAATTATATTAGACTTACCAGAGCCATTAGGACCAACAATGCCCGTAACACCCTTATCAAATTCGATAGTGACACGATCCCCAAAACTTTTGAAGCCATGTAAGGTTAAAGAAGTTAATTGCACGAGCCTAAGTCTAACGTTTTTAAACTGGATGTCAAAAACTTAGCTGACTTTAAACCCTAGGGCTTTAGCTCTCCCCTATTTTGGCCTAAGAAATAATGCTTTTAGGGTGGTAAGTTAACCATGCTCTGAATGAGTATATAAATGCTAAATCCTATTCTTATGTAGTAAGTTCAATAAACCTAACTTACTTTGCACCTACAAGTCTTATGAATAATCGTAGAATCAAAAATTAACTCTTGTTTTGAAAACCTTTGTTCTAGGCTAAAGAATACTGTAAGATGAAAAATAGGTCATTAAGTGAAAGTTTTCACGATTAAATTGTGTGCGATAATTTTATTGCTCAATCTTGCTATTCCTTGGTCGTCAGACATATACTTTGACGCGTATGTCTTTTGTTGCAGTGGTATCGACAGATCCTAATTTAAACAGTATTTTCTTTGATGACCTATTTACTGGCAGCACTTTTCACCTAATAAGCAGCGATAAACCAATCGCTGACGTTTGCAAAGGTCTTATTGCTTTAGGTTATGAAGGCGCAATCATTCTCGAGCCAAAGTGGCAACTTGAGACAATTCAATACACTCAGCGAAACAGTTTAGCAGTAACAAATAATCAAGCTTGCGATACCCTTGTGGTAACACCCGCAGGTCTCATTGCTGACTATGTATTAGGCAATGCCCTTTTAGAACTGTTGCAACAACATCAGTGGGATATAAGGGCAGCAAATGTAGTAATTACGGGTGCAAATCCGGTTGCTGCTGCTGTTGCCAATGAACTAGCTAGTGGTGGTGTAGAGCAGATCAATATTTTGGCTGAAAGTTTGCCCATTGCAGAAAAAATCTTACCTAAAGTTGCCCTAACAAAAACACGGGCCCATGTCTTAGGTGAGTATAGTGCTTCTGCGGCGCTCGAGCGTGCCGACTTGCTTATTCGAACTGAGTCAGTTTCTGCCATCCCTTTAGAGATACTAGGACCCCACTTAAGTGTGATAGACCTCTCCCCTAGCCCATTTAGCACCCTTAGGCAAAATGCCATGAGTGTTGGAGCAAAGACGTTAGGTTTACGGGATCTCCAGGCTCATCAGCTTGCTTTAAGTCTGGGTCTTATCACAGGAAGAAAGCTAGATGTATCCCTGTTTCTTACCCCTCTTTTAACGCTTGACTAGAGTTTAATCGTCATTCCAAAGTTTTTTGGTAAACATCAGAGGGTTGAATCTGAATCTAATTTCACTTGTCATTCCGCCTTTTGCCCTAGCGAAGACTGGAATCCAGAATCAAGGATTTGCAAAAAATGCATATGCAGTTCTTTAATGACCTTAGAATGACTATAAATACCCTCAGTTTTCCTCAATAGGTGGTGTGCCATGCGTATGAAAGCTCGGTACCGTTTGCAAACCCCAAGCCTGTCCTTTTTTACGCTCCTCTTGACCCCAGATAATCGGTTTCCAGTCAGGTGCCAAGATGAGCCTTGCGCCAGGGCACGCAATTTCAAAGCGGTTGCCGCCAGGTTCATAGATATATAAAAAGAAAGTCTGCTGAATCGCGTGCTTGTGCGGGCCCGTCTCTATAAAGACACCACCCTCCAGGCAAATATCTGCCGCCCTTAAGACTTCTTCACGGCTATCAACAGCGTAGGTCATATGATGGAAACGAGCTGATCTGCCCGTATGATCTTCGGTAATGGCAACATCGTAGGATTTGTTATTGGTGGTTAGCCACACACCTTTTTCACTGCCATCATCAAAAATAATTTGCTCGGTAAGTCTTGCCCCCAAGTGCTTTTGCATAAATTCACGAATAGCTTTTGGACTTGCAGCTAGCAAATTGACATGGTCAAGACGGCGCAAATTACAGCCTTTGGCGGGGTAGCGCGATGCCTGATTTTTGAGTGCTGGCTTATCGCCTTCGTCAGGCTGATACCAAACGGTTTCATAGTAAAGTTCCATCAGGTGACCCTCTGGGTTTTTAAATTGATAGGCAGGTCCATGACCGAGATCGCCATCTGACCAACCTATACTAAAACCAGTAGTTTCTAGAGAGGCAACCCGTCTTTCTAGCGCTTCCTGGCTACGGGTACGAAAGGCAAAGTGCTTCATGCCCGATTGTTTTGACGCTGTGAGTTTCATGGTGTGGTACTCGTAGTCATCCCAGCCGCGCAAATAAACCGAGTCGCCCTCTTGACCAGATACACTTAAACCCATAACTCCGGTAAAGAACTCGAGGCTTTCTTCGGGTTTGGGGGTAAGTAATTCAACATGTCCTAAATGGGCTAAGTCATAAATAGGTTCACTCATGATTGCCCTCTATCAGTTCACGGAGGCCGTGAATATCAAAACTGATTTCGCCCTTTAACAACCGCGCACGCATGGCAGCTTCACGCTCGAGCCTAGTTTCAGCCTTCTTCAAAACTCCATTGAGTCTTTCTATAGGTACGCAAGTTGCACCGTCACTATCCATAATGATGATGTCCGCTGACTGAATGAAAGTACCACCCATTTCTACGGCAACGTTTAAACCACCCACTTTGGTCTTTGTAGCACCTTTTGCCCTAATAAACTCTGCCCAGATGGGTAAACCTAATTCTCTAAGTTCCTCAACATCTCGCATAGCACCATTGAGCAAAATTCCTGCTGCACCTTTTAGCTTGATTTGGGTAACCAGCAAATCGCCAATGAGCCCCACCGCTTCGCTTTCAGGCATCGCCAGAACCACAACCTCACCTGGCTGTATCTTCTCAATACAGGCATGCACCATCAAATTGTCACTCTGGCCGCAAGCAACGGTTCTGGCAGGTCCAGCGACCTTGCTACCAGGAAGAAGTTGATGCAGGTGTGTATCTATTAGCCCTGTGCGACCTGCTGCTTCATAAACGGTGGCAACCCCAAGTTGAGCAAGGCGCTCGAGCTGTTCCTTAGTCGCAGTCATAAGCTATCAACCACCGCAGGCGTAATGCGCTGAAAAGCCTCGGCATATTTAATATCTTTACCTGAAATGCGTTTGGCATGATTTCCCCGTCTGGCCGCCAGTTCAGTGTAGTAGCCCTTTAAGTAGCTTTGCGCCCCCATAACATCCATGGCACTGACTTTTTGCCCAAAAACCGCTCCAATATCAACATATGTGTTTGGCATAAAGTTCGAAAGCTCAGGTTGGTGAGGTTCAAACATATAAAGCTCTGCTGGGTTGATGCGCTCAAAGGCACTTGCCACACCCGCACCCGAGGCCAGTAAACGTGCTTTGCTTACGGTTTCATAAGCTAAAGGATGATCAGGGTTAAAAGGATCTTTATCCGTGTGGGTAACCACAATATCGGGCGCTTCGGTTCGAAAAACCTCAATCAGTTGGTTCATGCCGTCATCCGTAATAATCAGGGGGTAGTCACCTAAGTCTAAACACTTAAAGGTGGCACCTACCCGCTTGGCAGCTTCTTCGGCTTGTTCATGGCGAATCCGTTTGACATTTTCAATGGTTTGCCCAGCTTCTTTCCAAAGCTCGCCTGATTCGCCCCGTTCACCATAAGACAATGCTAAAACCAGCGCTGAGCCCCCTTGAGAGGTAATAAGCGCAATCGTACCCGCGCTACGCCACAAAAAATCTGCTGAGTGAGCACCAATAACCAAGAGTTTTTTAGCCATCCTTTACACCTCCTGCTGGAAAGTTGTGATTCGTTAAGGCAATACCTTCACGCATTTCTCGTACATTTACTGAAAGTGAGATGTAATCATTTTTAAAATAATGACCAAAGCTTTCCTCTAGCACCTTCATAGCGCGCTGGCTTGCGTCTTTTTGAATCTCGGTGGGGCGACCTTCCCTTATCAACATATCAAGATGCACAAACTTATAGCTTTCAAACCCATCTGCCAAATAGTACTCACTGTGTCGAATAGCACGGCTTTTAAGTCCTTTAAGATTGACGGCACCTGTGGCTACCAACTCACTGTGCAGCCGCGAAAACACCGCTTTAACATCAAACTCGAGGTTATCTGAATACTCGAGCGTCAAATGAGGCATATTTTTATCCTTTCAAAAGTTCGTCTAAACGTAAAATAGAGGCTTCTGTGGTATAGGCAGAAACCCCAACATCATCTAGCATGGCCTTGACCGCTTCCATTTCATGCTTGCGGCGTTTGGCATGTTTTTGGCTACCCGAAACAAAATGATCAATCATAGTGGCGTCACCAATTAGCCCGGCAATTTGCTCTCTGGCATAAGCTTCTTTATCAAATTTTTGGGCAGCTTCCAGACACTCAATGATGACCGCGGCAATCCCTTTATACGCAATGCTGCGTAAAAGTTTATGTTGCGCTGCAACCCCTACCTCGGCTTCGATCACCGTGACAGGCATGCCTAGTGGTCGCATTATTTGGGCAAACTGATCAGAGCCTTCGCCTGATACGAGCATCGGCGTGCCCAGTCCTTTTGGCGGCACAGGAGCCATGATGGCGACATCTATAACTTTTGCCCCAGTAGGCTTCAAAATCTCGGCAACATCAGTTTTAAGCTTGGGCGAACCCGTGTTCATTTCGGCAAAGATTTGCGAAGGTGTTAAATGCCCTAATAGTTCTCTAGCAATATCAAGCGCGACGCTTGCAAGGTTTGCACTCAAGATGATATGAGCGCCTTGAGCGGCGTCAGCGTTGTTTTTGGCAAACTCGAGCCCTTCAGGTAGATTTTTAGGTTCAGGGTCCCAGCCTTTTACTTTAACGCCCTGTTTTAAGAGGTCACGGGCAAAGCTTGAACCCGCCTCCCCCAAACCTAGAATAGCTATTTTCATTTTTTATCCATTTCATAACGACCTAGGATGTATGTGACGAATTATCATTTTTTCAAGAATTAAATCCTAACAAGCGAGCCCCTACGAAACAAGCCCTCGAGCCTCTAAATAATATCTTTTTACCTTCAAGAGGTTTAATCAGTTATTTGCGCTGCATCACAGCCATACTCGTTACATTTGTGTAACTAACCTAGAATTACAAGTTTTTCTTTAATCTAAATGGTCATCGGAAAGCAAGGATCCGTCTTTTCAGACCTAGACATTGACTCGAGGTACCAGATGACTGTTTAAATTTTCTGTAGCTAAATAAGGATTAGCATCTTCCCCTA
>JAHEBB010000298.1 GCA_024642575.1 Trueperaceae bacterium
AGTAAACCCTGAGCCAGCGGCGAAAAAGGAATACAACCAACGCCTTCTGCTTCTAAGGTGTCCAGCAAATCAGCTTCAATCCAGCGGTTAAGCATCGAGTAACTTGGCTGATGAATGAGTAACTTAATCCCCATGCTTTTTAAAATATCAGCAGCTTCCTTGGTTTTTTGTGCCGAATACGAGGAAATACCCACATAAAGCGCTTTGCCTTGCTGCACGATACTTGCTAAAGCACCCATCGTTTCTTCTAAAGGTGTATCAGGGTCAAAGCGGTGCGAATAGAATATATCTACATAATCTAAACCCATACGTTTTAAGCTTTGATCAAGACTTGAAATTAGGTATTTTCTCGAGCCCCATTCCCCGTAAGGCCCTGACCACATGCCATAGCCTGCCTTGCTTGAAATAATCAGTTCATCTCGGTAAGGCTTCAGGTCTTGCACAAGCATTTTGCCAAAGTTTTCTTCGGCAGAACCGGCGGGTGGACCGTAGTTATTGGCTAAATCAAAATGCGTAATGCCTAAATCAAACGCACGCTGCACAATGGCGCGACTGTTTTCAAAAACATCCTTACCTCCAAAGTTATGCCACAAACCAAGAGAAAGAAGGGGCAATTTTAGACCGCTGCGCCCACAGCGGCGATAGGTCATGGTGTCATAGCGATCAGATGCGGCTTGGTACATAGTGTCTCCAACCTAAAGTCATTTCTTCTCTCTTTCAGAATACCTTAAACAAAAGGAACGGTATTGCTAACAAAGGCTACGCGTTTACTATCGGGTGACCAGGACGGAACGTTCATCGTTCCCTGCCCCCCATAAAGATAAGCCAGCACTTTAGGCAAACCACCCTCAAGAGGCATGCTCCGCAAATAGACCCGTTTGGCTGCAGGGTGGTCACTTGGCTCGACTTCACCAACTAGGTAGCTAACAAAGATAATTGACTTGCCATCAGGCGAAATGTGCGGAAACCAATTGTTGTACTCATCATTGGTGACTTGCTCTTGCTCAGTACCATCTGGCTTCATACGCCAGATTTGCATCAGGCCCGTACGAACCGAATTGAAGTAAATATACTTACCATCTGGCGTATATTCTGGGCCATCGTCAAGACCTTTGGTACTAGTTAGCTGGGTTTCTTCCCCCCCTTCAACTGGAATGCGGTATATGTTAAATTCACCGTTTCTTTGACCTGTGTAAACCAAATACTTGCCATCGGGCGACCAACCATGTAAGTAAGATGGTCCAATCGGCGTAACCTGCTTTGGCTTACCTCCTTTTAGGGGAACAGTGTAGACAATCGAGGCTCGACTTTCATTGTGGCTGCTAATTGCCAGCATCGTGCCATCAAAAGAAATAACGTGGTCATTGTTGTTTTTGACAACATCACCCGTGTCTATGAGGCTCGAGCTTTGACTTGCCAAATCAAAGCGGTAAAGCTTTCCGCCACTGTTATAAACCAGTGATTTTCCATCAAGCGTCCAGTTAGGGGCTTCAAAAATACCATCCGAGCTGTAAATAACCTGGCGCTTGCCCGTTTGAATATCTAATAGTTCCATATGGCTACCAAAAGGGTCTTTACTACGGTCAAACCCTTCTTTGACCGGTTTAACTATACGAACGTTATCGAAGTTGGCGCTTTCTAAAACATCATCCTCATGAGAGCAAACAAATAAGCCTAGATAGACCTCGTCACCTAGCGCAATATCATGCGCCTCTACACTCACAAAGGGTTGACCAAATTGGGCCACAGACATAATGTAAGTGTTGCCTCGGCGCTCGAGCTGCACCACATCGGCCCCAACCAAAGGAGCACGAACTTCCTCGGTCATAGCACCTTGATTACGGCGAAATTGCAACGATAAAAGCCCATCTCCTCCATGAATTCCCGTACAAATATGGGCTGACGCTGTATCAAGGCTGGTTCTAGCCATCCAACCCAGTTTTCGGTGTAAATTTTTACCTTCACCTAAAAAACTGGCGCGCATTGTAACGATAAAATCTCCTTTAAATCGCCGCCAGACAAAATGAAAGTCATCATGATTTCCCCAGATATTTTGCCCGGAACCTTTAATCAGGTAGCTTTGCTCTTTAGCATCATAGACACAAGAACCTGATTTCTGGACCTTACCGACATCCGTTTGCCTTTCAAATTGACCAAAATCCTGCTCCGTTACTTTAGACATACGCTCTCCTTTTAATACTTTCGCTAGCTTACTGAGACTTTAAGATGTTTACCACTCGATTCACGAAGGGCTAAATCTGGTTCAATAATGGTTTTTTCTGTTTGTTTCTGAGCTGCCGAAGGTTGAGAAATGAGTTCCATAAGACGATGCACAGCCCGTTTGCTAATGCGCGCCGCATCATAAGTAACAGAGCTTAGGCCCGGGTCACTGTATTTTGCCGCCTCGATATCATCAAAACCAATCACAGCAAGTTGCTCAGGAATCTTAATACTCTGGGCTTTGCACCAGGCAATTGCACCCAAAGCTAGATAATCAGTGGCAGTTAAAAGGGCGGTGGCAGGTGGCTCGAGCCTAAAGAGCGCAGGTGCCGCCTTATAACCATGCTCATAGTCAATACCCCCAGGTTCGAAAATAAGGCTTTGATCAATTTCTAAGTCATGATCTCTTAAGGCCTGCTGGTAGCCTTCGAGTTTTTCCCCTCCCCCACTAAATAGCGCAATACGTTTGTGCCCTAATTCGATGAGATGCCTGGTAGCTTTATATGCCCCTAAGGTATCATCCATTGCAATCAGGTCAAAAGGAGCTGTGCGGCGACCTGCAAGTAAAACCAGCGGATAGGCTGTTTCTTTAAGAGCTTCAAAATGGCTAAGATTCGCATGGTTGGCTGGAAACACCAGCATGCCATCGACTTGTTGCGCCCTAAGCACATCAAGCGCACGCTTTTCATGCTCGAGGCTTTTATCTGTAGTGATTAACACCATAGCGTAGCCAAGTTGAGCCAAGAGTCGCTCTATATAATGAGCTACTGCTGTCAAAATAGGGCTGGTAATATCCGTCAAGATGACCCCTATCGTCATAGTTTGCTGACTTACCAGCGAACGAGCCACGTTATTAGGTACATAGTGAAATTTTTTGGCAACTGAACTAATCTTGTTTCGAGTTGCTTCAGGAACTCTCTCGCTCCCTCGAAGCGCCAGAGAAACCGTATTAATAGAGTAACCTGTTTCCTTGGCAATATCTTTAAGGCGGCTAGCCACCTCAAAGACCCTTAGCCAAAACGGCTCGAGCACGTAGGCATTCATGAAAACATAAGGCTTGCATATCTAGCCTGAATATATTATGAAAACAGGTTTCAAACATTCTATCCTTAGCCACTTAATTAACTCCAAATTGAGTATTTCATATTAGCGTTAATATTAAAAGCGCAAAAAATACTATCCCAGCTATTTTTTCTTTTCATGCACTACTCTAATTATGACAACTCAAAGGCGAAAAGGCAAGAAGTTAGTTTTATAAGTTGTCACCCTCTTGCTTTTTTTAGCTCGACTAGGCATAATACAAGAGTTAGTTCAAGTTTAACTTTTAAATCAATGCTAAGCATTGTTGCTATTTTTATAGCACTTTGTATTAACGTTAATACAGTTAACTTGAACAGGAAAGCGAGGAAAGGAAGTATGAAAAAAACGTTCTTTGTAACCGCCTTACTGCTTCTCAGTGTGGCGTTTGCCCAGGTCGAAATCCGCTGGTTTGTGGGTCTTGGCGCTGGAAAGCAAGAAGCCCAGGTTATCGCCCAACGTGCCATTGTTGACGAGTTTAATGCCTCACAAGACCGCATTAAGCTGGTTTTAGAAGTCGTTGACGAAACTGCCTATGAAGTGCTGGCAACCCAGATTGCCGCTGGCAATTCTCCAGATGTTGTTGGTCCTATGGGCATTCGTGGTCGCGCATCTTTTCCTGGCGTTTGGCTTGATTTAACAGACCTACTGGCCTCGAACAACTATGACCTGAGCGACTTTGACCCAGCTCTGGTTGACTTTTACCGTCTACCTGATCAAGGTCAGTTAGGGCTTCCCTTTGCCGTTTATCCTTCTTATATTAGCTATAACAAAGATCTCTTTGACGAAGCAGGTTTGGCTTATCCTCCTTCGGATTTTGGTCAACCTTATATTGACGCCGATGGCAATGAAAAACCCTGGAATATTGACACCTTACGTGATCTAGCCATGATTCTCACCGTTGATGCTAATGGCAATGATGCCACCAGCCCTGATTTTGACCCTGAGAACATCGTCCAGTGGGGTTTTGACGTTCCTACCAATGATGACTTAAGAGGGCGTGCTACTCTCTTTGGTCCAGGTAATTTTGTTGATGCAGACGGTAATGCTGTTATCCCAGAGAATTGGGTAACGGGTCTAAAGTGGCACTACGACGCCATGTGGACCGACCATTTTTACCCAACTGCTCCTTATAAAAATAGCCCCTTACTCTTAGAAGGCAACAGTTTTGACTCAGGTCATGTGGCTATGGCAGATAACCACCTGTGGTATCAAGCTTGCTGTGTCACAACCCTTACCGCAAATTGGGACTTAGCTCCCAAACCTTCTTATAACGGGGTGGTTACTGCCAAATTGCACGCTGACACCCTCTCTATTATGAAAGGTACCAAGCATCCTCAAGAAGCTTTTGAAGTTTTAAGCTACCTGATGGGTCCTGCTGCCGATAGATTAGTTAGTGTCTATGGTGGTATGCCTGCTAGAAAAAGCCTACAAGGTAACTACTTAACTAAATTTGCCGAAGATCACTTCCCAGGGGCAGACGTTAATTGGGAAATCGTGACCAAAAGCCTCTCTTATCCTGATATCCCCAATCACGAAGAAGGCATGCCTAACTATAATGTCGCAAGAGCTCGCTACAACGAATTTAATGAATTTATCAACAGCACACCTGGCTTAGATATCGTTGCTGAGCTCGAGAAGTTACGCACTGACTTCCAGGCCATTTTTGACCAGCAATAATACCTAAACCACCCTAGTTGAGAGGTAAATTCAATCCTCTCAACTATCTTATTTAAGGAGAAAGATAAATGTTTGACTTTTCAGAACTTAGAAAAAAAGGGCGCACTTGGAAAAGCCTGTCTAAGGCTGAAAAACGTGAAGCTCGCTGGGGTTACGGCTTTATTGGCCTTTGGGTTATAGGCTTCCTTTTATTTTATTTTTTACCGATGATTGCTTCTTTAGGCTTTTCACTGCTGGACTTTACCTTAGGCGCTCCTGACAAAATCAGATTTGTTGGCTTAGCAAACTGGCAGCGTCTTCTCTTTCAAGATGCAACTGTCTGGAAATCGTTAGCGGTTACCTTCAAATTTGCACTGATCAGTTTGCCTATTTCTATGGCTAGCTCCTTCTTTTTGGCAGTTCTACTCAACTCAGAGCATCTTTGGGCAAAACCGATTTTTCGCACGCTCTTTTTTGCACCTTCAATTATTCCTTTTATTGCCGTAATTATTATCTGGATGGGCGTCTTAAATCCGGCAACAGGTTGGCTTAACGGCATTATTGAAGGTCTTACGGGTCTCGATGTACAAAACCCAAATGGCTTGCAGTGGCTCGACAAACCCAGCCTCATTTATTTTGCACTTACCTTTATGGCACTCTGGGGTATTGGGGGAGCCATGATTATTAATTTGGCTGGCCTGCAAGGTGTTCCGACTGATCTTTATGACGCCGCTAAAATTGACGGTGCCAGTTGGGGCCGTCGCCTTTTTTCAGTGACTATTCCCATGATGACTCCTGTCATTTTTTACAATCTTGTCATTGGTATCGTGCAGATTCTCCAATATTTTGTGGTGCCTTTTGTGCTTAATGAAGGCTCAGGCTACCCTAACGGCGCAACTATGTTTTATAACGTATGGTTTTACAAACAATCTTTTAGCTTTCAAAATATGGGTTACGGCGCGGCTTTAGCATGGTTTTTGTTTATTATTGCCATGATTATTACTCTAATTTTATTTGGCACATCGCGTTACTGGGTCTACTATGCGGGCGAAAGGAGATAGTGTGGACTCGAGCCTGGGCAAAGCTAGAACGCTAAAAACTACGACCGAGCAAAGTTCAATCAAAATGCGTAAGCTGGTCATGCAAACCCTTATCACCTCTGTTGCACTTGTTATTTTGTTTATGTATTTAATGCCTTTGGCTTATAGCTTTGTCACGTCTTTAAAAACCAAACAGCAAGTCTCAGACATTAACGCACCTCTTTTACCCTCTTTGCCTGAACTGTACAATTATGAAGGTAAAGATGTTTCAGTCGTTATGGTGCCTTTAGAAACAGGTATGAAGGCACTGGCACTTGTCAAAAAGGGTCGAAGCTCGAGCGTCTTCATTGACCCCAAAGACCCTGCCGCTACTGAAATCACCTGGGAAGGGAGCTGGCGCACACTCAAACCCATTTACACTCGCTCCATTACCTGGGCAAACTACCCCAAAGCTTTTAGAACCATCAATTTCTTACGCATGCTGGGTTATACCCTTATGTACGCCATTGTTACTACCCTAGCATCTACTTTCTCAGCAGCAATTGTCGCTTACGGGTTTTCTAGATTTCGCTTTCCTTATCAAAATTTACTTTTTGTCATTCTGATTTCGACCATTATTTTGCCACCCCAAGTTACCCTCGTACCTACCTATGCCTTTTTCTTTTGGCTAGGTTGGATTGGCACCTGGCTACCTCTAATCGTACCCACTTTTTTTTCCAATGCCTACAACGTCTTTTTGCTCAGACAATACTTTTTAACTATCCCAACAGAAATCGAGGATGCTGCACGAATTGACGGTGCTGGCCCTATTCAAACTTTTCTGCGCATCATTTTACCGCAATCTATTCCAGC
>JAHEBB010000299.1 GCA_024642575.1 Trueperaceae bacterium
CAGGTGACCCATGGTGCATTTAGCCCCAATGACGATTGGGAGGCATACAGGGCGGAGTATGCGCAATTTATTGGCTCTGTGGTCTACGACGGCGAGCGCGATCTGTTTGTGCGCTCGCCCGATGGCCGCGGTGCGTCAGCCTGTACGATCTGGTTCGATGAAGTGAATGGGGTGGGCCAGTTTGAGCCAGTTGGAACGCATCCTGATTTTCAGGGCAAGGGTTTGGGCAAGGTAGTGATGGCCGAAGGACTGCGTCGTATGAAAGCGATTGGCATGCGGCGGGCGGTCGTCGGTTTTGATCCCAACAATGTAGCGGCCCTTGCGTTGTATACGTCGATGGGGTTTCGGGCTTCCTGTTATTTTACGTTTCCTCAGAAGAAATTATGATTTGATACAATTATAGACAGTACAGTCAGTAAACACCAGGCATATAGTGCGGCCCAACAAGCGCATGCAGCCGACGCCACAAACGAGGTTTTTAATGGAGTTGGATTCGCCACTTTCAGCAAGTGTATAGCATAGACACGTCTGGCGCGGCTGATGCGCGGCGTTAGGTGCTTAACAAATAAAAAAGGTTAATCATTTTTGAATCTGGAGTCATATGCCCCAAAATAAGAAAAAAGCCAAAATAAAAACTCATGATTATGGCAAGCATGCCAGTAAGTATGCTGAATTAGGCATTGATGACACAAACTATCTAGCGTTTCGGGATATTCCCCAGTTGATACAAAAACATGCAAAGGGATTAGCGGCGTTAGATTATGGATGTGGAGCGGGTCGCTCGACGCGTTTTTTGAAAAATTTAGGGCTACATGTTGTAGGTGTTGACATTAATCAGGACATGTTGGAGCAGGCAGTATCCAGAGACAGATCAACCAGTTATTACAATATCCGAAGCGAACAATTGCCCTTTGAAGACGAAAGTTTTGATATTGTTTTTTCCAGTTTTGTATTTTTAGAAATTTCTACTAAAAAAGAGATTGAAAAGATCTTTTTGGAAATGATGCGAGTGTTAAGGAGAGATGGAGTTATTATTGTCATAACCTCGTCTATGGACGTTTACAAAGGCAACTGGATTGGATTTAAGTATGATTTCCCAGAGAACAATAGAGATATTCAAAGTGGTGAAACCTTTAAACTTCAGTTTCAAGGAACTGAAATAATCTTATACGACTATTTATGGACAGATGAGGATTATAAGCAAATTCTTGATCGTCTTGGCTTACGCATTGTTGAACATCATAAACCATTAGGTTACGATACCGATCCTTTTGAGTGGCTTGATGAAAAAAAGGTCTCACCAGTGGCAATTTACATAATTAAAAAGGTTCAAAAAAGAACAAAACATTAGTTGAGCAATGTGCATAGAGACAATGATGTAATTTAATGGTGAGGCCTCTAAACAAACCCGTACCTAACTAGTCATTGCAAGGGATAAAAACTCGACTATTCCAAAATTTAGAGAGGACTTAAAATGTATCTAACCTTAAACCCACACTCCGTTTTTACCCCTGAATTTAGGCGTTATAACCTTAATATCTCATTAATTCAGTAGGACATAATCTTGAAAACAAAACTTTTACCAATCCATCCAGATAAGTCATCACCAGCAGGTGCAGCTGTAAGAATTATGATGCAAAGCTCAACTGGGGGCATGATTCACAGTACATTAAAGCCTCATCAGACAACAAAAGCAGTTTGTCATTCTAGGGTGAATGAATTTTGGTATGTCTTGGAAGGTCATGGAGAAATATGGCGTAAAGAAGGTGAGCTTGAAGAGGTAACATCATTAACTCCAGGTGTGGCGATAGATATAGATGTGGGTACTCAGTTTCAGTATCGCAATATTGGGACTGAAGAATTCAAGTTTATTTGCATTACTATGCCACCTTGGTCAGGTATTTACGAATCAACTTATGTTGAAGGGCACTGGGAACCATCCGAGTAAGTTTCTCTTCTGGTTCAGTTATAACTAGTCACTGCATGGGACGCTAAATCGTTCTGTTGCAAATGTAAAAAGGAGTCAGAGCATGTTTCAAACCTTAATGGTAGCGCCTTTAGCACCCTTGAGTTCAAGACTTTAGCCCGTTCTTTGGAAAGCAATGTTTCACGAGTGTTCGACCTCTTATTAATCTCCAAAAATAATCCTTCATAACCATTAGAACATGTTTCAACTTACGATTGACACAAAAACATAATTTCTGATAGGAGGTTCCGATGAAAAAATATCTTTTCTATGGGTCATATAACTCAGAAGGATATAAAGGCTTGCTAAGCGAAGGTGGTTCTGCACGAATTGGTGCTGCCAAACAGGCGCTCCAGAGTGTTGGTGGCTCCCTAGAATCTTTCTACTATTCCAACGGCGAGCAAGATTTTTATATTATCGTAAATCTGCCCGACAATGTAAGTTCAACGGCAATCACTTTGGCTGGTAACGCTAGTGGAACTTTCAGCATTCGCGCAGTTGCTTTGCTTACCCCTGAAGAAATGGATGAAGCGGTAAAGATGAAAGTCGATTTTCGTCCGCCTGGTCATTAGCGTCATTGAAAATCTAGCATTAACGAAAAAAGTGGTTTTGCAAAGTCAAACGACTTACCATTCAAAGTTTGTATCTTGGTAACAGACGGCGAGTCTTCCAAGTTAAAAACGAGCTAACAAAGCGTGCACCTGACGTGTGGGAGTCTGCTCGATTTACAGGCATTTTTCTGGCTTCGGGTTTTTCCTGCTCCCAAACATTGTCCACGCCCAAGTCGGTTTTTCTATAGCTATACCCTCTGCAATTCTTGCGGCAGTGGTAGTCGGAGCTACTGGTAATCGAATAGGTAAGTTGATTAATAATTCTCAGGCGAAGTGCCCGTCTTGTAAAAAGTCAATGGTTCTCTAGAGGTAATCTATGTAGATGTAGTTACCAAAACTTCCACCAAGGACGCTGAGGTATACTAAGTGTCTCAAGCTCGAGCTTCTTATTTAACTGTCTGACTGTTTCGTCTAGTTCGTTTATTCGTTTGTTCTGGAATGTGACTAATTCGAGTAACTGGTCTATCTTTTTCTCTAGGATTTCATAATCAGCAGGGGTATGCGCTTGGGGTGTTGCTATCTCTGTTGATAGGTCAATACCTTTCTCGATAGCTTCTAGGGCTTCTTTAATGCTACTGAACCTGTTTGCCTCTACAAGGCCTCGAGCTTGCTTAAGGCGTTCGACAGCGACTTCTGGCCATAGTCGTGCATCCGTGTTTGGGTCGCGTGGAAGATCACCGTGTATCTCACAATAGACACCAGATAAACGTCGTAGCCCACTAGGACTAATGTCTAACTGCCTAGCTGCTTCCTTGGGAGTTAGATAGGTCTGGTTGTCCATGAGCACATAAAACCATAGTCAACACCTCTAGCGCCATACCGCAGGGGTGTTGATGCGCATGGCGCTAGGTCTGTCGCTAGGGGTGTTGATAAAGTATCCATGTAATCTTAGATAAAAACGAACGCTGTCCAATTCTCTGGACGTTCGTAAAGTCTGTGTATTCTTGACCTCATTTGTATCTCTTCCTGATCTGGTGGTTATCATGCGTTTGTGGAACTGAACTATTCGGTCGCGAAAGGCATTGAGTTAAAACTACTTGAACGTCATCGCGTTCATCTTTACGAGGTCGATGAGGCATTGGCTGATGAGCACCTGGTACGTAGGTTGATTTCAAAAAACAAGAAAAGGCAACAGGTTATCTATAAATTCATTGGAGAAACCATCTCGGGTCGCTTACTCCAAATTTATTTGATCTTTAAAGCTGATGGTAATTGGCTGATGTCTGCCTATGATGGTGACAATGCAGACCGCAGCCTCTATAATCAAAACCGATGACCAGCAAAGTCTTAAATCGTCGTGATCTCAAACGCCCTCTCATAACCTGTGTTGAGGATCTGCCTAACTTTGATGATATGGAAGCAGAGGATGTCGTACTGTGGTGGGAAACTCATGAGGTCAGTGCAGAGGTTTTGGCAGCTCTACCTGAAGGTGATCTCAAAGCAGATTTAACAGATGTCGGTTTAAGCTCGCTTTGAGCTAGCTCAATTTTCGTGGGTCTGTCAATTTTCCAGTCAGCATAAATAGGTTTCTCGATTTGCTTGTCTATATTTGTCCCCCTATACCCTTTGATATAGGGCTTTACCCTGCCATCAAACTTGATCTCCATCCCAGCCTCGAGCCTGCCTAAAGCTTTGAATCCCTTCGTACAGTTGAACCATAAATGATTTGCAACAGTTCTACCTGTCTGCATATCAGTAATCTGTGTTAGCAATAGGGTCTCGAGCGTCTGTCCTGTATACCCTCGTTTGGTACCTAGACGTTCAAACGTACCGATAAAAGTTCTTCGTTCTTCCTCGAGCCTACCTAGCTTACTGCGTGCCATTATTTAGCTTTCTTTCTGATGGTTAGCTCATAGCCCAGTTTGCTTAGGATGTTAATGAGCGTTATCGAGACTCTGCCTCGTTCTCCACGCATAATCTGGCTGATTGCTGATCGAGTCATTCCAGTTAATTCTGCAAGCCCTGTCTGATTTATGCCTCGAGCTTCCATTTCATTCTGAATGATATTTCTGATTTCTTTCTCCACGTTGTTCATACTCCTAAGTATTAAATTTAAGCGCTTCGCTTAACAAGACTATTGTACAGCTAAACGCTTGACAAGTCAAGCTATCCGCTGTACAATTAGACATCAGAAAGCCTATCCGTTGAAAATACGGCTTCCTGAAAATCAACTCTAGGGAGATTCAGCAATGAGTCTAAACGAAAGAAAAGAAGCGTACAAGCAAATACATGTCAAAGCCAAGGAATTGGGTCTGGGTGAAGATGCCTATAAAAACACTCTAAAAGCCCTGACTGGTTTCACCAGTTGCACCGACCTGAGACCAACCGAATTGCTAAATGTTATCGATTTCCTCACCAAATCAGATACACACTCTCCAGATTGCTCCTGTGATGATTGTGCTCTGGAGGTGCTGGCATGATTTGCCAGATTTGCAATATCCGCGAAGGTGAATACCAAGATTATTATGATGAGGTTATCTGTAATGATTGCAAGGTCGGGGTAGAAATTGAAGAAATTGAGCTTGCAATTGAAGAAAATCGGCAAGATGAAGATGGGGACTCTAAATGATTCCTCACTCATTCATCCTCGCTGATCTGTTCGATGTCATATCTCATAGTCAGACTCCTGCTCACCTGTATGACCAGGAAGCCTTCACAGCCCCTAGCCTCGAGCCTGACTACTATCAGCCTACAGAACGAGACTGGATAGCTCCACGACGTCGCTACAATGTTAAAACAGTCCTGATCTATCGCTATAGCCAAATCTCTGACGAAAACAAAACCATCTGGGAACGTAAACACGAGGCATTACTAAGAGCAGCCTAAGCTCGAGCCTATCCATTCGAGTCTAATTAGAGTGATTGAACAGGCTCTAAACAGCGATATAACGTCAAATTAATCCATACCCATGCATTCCGGAGGTTTTAAAAGCAGCCTAAGATATTCGAGTCCTGACTACTTAGTTAGGACTCGATACTCTAAACGTTTAGAAAATTCACTGATTAGGTCCGTTAGGTCTGAATTCATTAACTAACCTCACTAGCTGTCAAACGACCTTATTCACTATCAGTCATAACCTCGAGCCTAATATCACCCTGCGTTTGACAGCGATACTACAAACCCCCTCAGCTAACTAAACCCCTAAACTCGAGCCCACAGCCCTGAATAGACATATTCCAGGGCTGGACAGACCCCTGTTTAAAAACGGTGCCAAATAAAAGAAGGGTGGGGGGCTAGTAGTAGAAACTGATATAGATGGAACACAAATTCCTCTCCTAGATCAACCATGAATTTATAACTAGAAATTGTCAATAGTTAGAGACACTCCTAAGGTCAAAATCTCTAACTATCTCGATGAATAAAGGATAAACAACCAAAGAAGAAAGTAATTACCTCTTACACCCCACAACCACATAATAATCATCGATATAAACCGCTAAACCAGCAATAGCTTTATACAGTACAGTCATAAATCAGTAACCACTACTAGAGAGAGACTCTAAAACCACCCCTACATGTGCGCGACATGCACTTCCTAAGAGCAAAAATAGGGCTGCGAAAATGTGATATAATACACTTCAGTTTAGTTGATAGATAAAAAAGAAGCCGAAATGCGCATCTTAGTTTGGCGACTGGTGTGCAAATCGGCAGAAAGGTTGTAAATAGGCTTTCGCCTATCACTTATACAAATTGAATTATACCACAGCCAATACTGTCAAATCCAGACCTCTGTCAAAGCCAGACCTTTCGGAATCTTCTATGGAAGGGCTCGAGCGTGTTGGTAGCGAACGCACTCTCACTGAATACGTTGAACTTATTGAGACTAAGCAACCGCTAGAGTCAAGCCTTGTTACCTCTAGGAACAACTTCGACCCCCGCCCTTCGAAGGGTGCATTTAGAGTTCCGAGACCGTACGTACAGCATTGTGCTCATACAACGCTTGGGCTGTTTTACGATGGTGACATTGTTAAGTTTAAGCCACTTATGTGTGGTTCATGGAGTTGTCCTAACTGCCGTAAAACCTTGGCAGCTCGTACTTTGGACCGTTTGAGGAAAGGGCTTGAGGCTCTCAGTCTTAACCGTCATACATTCGTAACGCTCACGGTAAATCCACAACGCTTTGGTGCTATCAGAATTGGCTCGGCTATCTGGGAGGATGGCAGAGAAACAAACCTCTGGAGTGAACCAACACTTGAACAATTCGCTTGGTGTTCTAAGGTTATGTCTAAA
>JAHEBB010000300.1 GCA_024642575.1 Trueperaceae bacterium
CGTTTAAGGTCTTTGGTTTTACCTGCTTCCAAGGTCATATCGAGAGCGCATAAGGTGCCAGCATTTTCCGCTGGTTTATAACGGGTGGGCATTTTGTCTACAAAACGCCGATGTACCTCTTCAAAGCGCATACCAATCGATGAATCCTGTACCCCCGTCATACCAACATCTGTAATATAAGCAGTTCCTTTTTTGATCAGTTCATCTGCGGTCTGTACATGCGTATGAGTTCCAATTACTGCCGAAACGCGTCCGGCTAAATGATAACCCATGACCTTCTTTTCACTGCTGGCTTCGGCATGAAAATCAACAATTATATTTTGGGTACTTAAACGCTCGAGCGTGTCATCCATGGTCTTAAAGGGGCAATCTAGGGCTTCCATAAAAATTCTACCCATTGACTGAATGACTGTTATCCGCTCACCATTGCGAGCCTCAAGCGTAGTATGCCCTAATCCTGGTGTCCCGATGGGGTAATTTAAGGGCCTAATAATTCGGTTACTTTGCTCAACCAATAAAAGAGCTTCACGCTGATCCCAACTATGGTTGCCAAGGGTGACCACATCAACACCTAACTCAAGCAGTTGCTCAAAATGCTTTCGCGTAATTCCAAAGCCACCTGCCATGTTTTCGCCATTGGCAATAATAAAGTCATAATTTTGGCGAAACTGTTTTAAAAAACTTTGAGTAACTAAAAGACCAGGTTTCGCAAAGATGTCGCCAATGAATAAGACTCGCACAGTCAAGAGGATAACAGTGAGCCATTGCTCCTGGGTAGTGCCTAACAGACAATGCTGCTAGGTTTGGCGATTTTTGTACCAATCTTTCCAGATACTTTCCTGCCAGCCAATGGCTAAATCTTGTCCACTACGTACCAGGGGTTGCATCATCAGATTTGGGTCGTCAATAAGTTTGTCTAACATTTGTTCATCTGTTACCCGCATATACTCGAGCCCTGCTTTTTCATAGGCTTTAGCTGTGCTATTGATAAGAGCTTTTAAGCCGAACTTCTGAATAAAGCGTGACAATTCACCCTGTGACATAATATGGGTTTTTAAATCGAAAAATTGCACGTCAATATTACGCTCCTTAAAAAACCTGAGCGCTTTTTTGCTATCTTGCGATTTCTGCGTTCCATAAACCTGGACTGTCATTTATAAGAGTTTAGCAAAAATCAGGGGTGGCGACCTTGGCTTTAAGTATTGTGCCCAAGTTAAAAATGTGTTCAGGTTCAAATTGTTTTCAAACCAAGTTGAATCTAAGCTAGGATGCATTCCTTTTGGCTTGCCACGAGCAAAGGTGGCATCAAAGTAGACGAGCGTTTAGCGATGTTTACGAGATTCGGATAAATACCCCGTCCGCTTGCGGCGGGGATTTTTTATTGAGCTTTTAGTGAAGGTTGCAAGATTTTAATAAGTACGAAGACCCTTGCGGCGGAAATTTTTATTTTCTCCAAGCAAGTGATTGAAAAGTAATGGAGTTGTAATTCAGCTTGTCGGTCAAAGCTTTACTTTCAAATAATGAGGGCTAAAAGTGTTTGCCCTTAAGTAAATCTAGGTTACTGTTTCAACCATAGAACTTTACCTGCCACAAAATCGAGAAAACATTAACAACAAGGCTTTTTTTAGGCTATTTGTTAGCAACCTACTATCCTTAAGCTCGAAAATCAGGCTAGACTGCCTGCGATGAGTATCTTATGGCGCTTGGCGTTGAAGAATTTGCTGAGACACCGTGGGCGAAGTTTGGCTACGATTCTTGGCATTTCTTTAGGGATAGCAGCAGTTTTAGCTACCCTTTCGGTTGGAGAGAACGTTCGGGGAAATATCGCTCAAACGCTCGAGGCAGCAGCAGGTAAGGCCGACCTTCTAATTACCCCTGGTGCTCAAGGCCGTGCCGTTTTTAATACGGACGATGTTTTGCCAACGGTTATGGCGGTAGAAGGTGTGGCTCGAGCTTATCCAGTCTTGCATTTTAGGGCTGAACCTATACGTGATGTTCAGGCAGCAAAAGATTCGGTTGTTCCAGGGGTGGATACCGGTTTTCAAATTGCTGGGCGTCTTACCGAATTTCCTGATGATTTGCCTGTTGAATTGCTTGAAGGTAGTTTTCCTCAAAAAGGTTCAAACACCATTGCTATAGCCAGTGGCTTTGCGGAAATAAAAGGCTATAAGATTGGTGATACCATCGGGTTTGCCTCACAGTTTGGCACTTTGCAATTTACCATTATAGGTTTGCTTGATGACAGTACTGGGTATGCCAGTACCAATGGTGGCCGAGTTGCCTTGATGCATCTGAGTGACCTGCAAGAAGCTGTTCGCCTCACAGGTAGAGCATCCTTTATTGAAGTCATGATCAACGATAATACTGATCTGGCAGTCGTGCAAGATGCCTTGCAAGGTAAACTTGGTGAGGCGTATGCCGTTACTTATCCTGCTGGTAGTGGCAACATTGCCTTTGGGATTGTTGATACGCTCGAGGCAGGGTTACGTATTCTAGCTGCAACTTTGTTAGCCCTTGGGGGGTTTATGGCCTACAATACTTTTGCAGCTGCCATTGTAGAACGAACTAGAGAATACGCTCTCTTGCGGACGATTTGCTTAACCAAAGGACAGGTTAAACGTTTGGCGCTAACCGAGGCTTTTATGCTCAGTTTAGCTGGGGTATTACTGGGAATTGTATTGGGTATTGCCCTAGCGTACGGCATTGTTCGTCTAAACGCGATTGTTATAGGCTTTGAATTTAGAAGGTTGATTGTTCCTAGTTATACAGTAATCTTAGCCAGTCTAATTGGCGTTTCAGTTGCGCTGCTTGCAGGGTTTTTGCCGGCAACAAGTGCTTCTCAAACCCCCCCTATCGTTGCCTCGAGGCAAGCTATTGAAGCTGGGCGAGTAAATAACCCCCACTATGGTTGGCTTATGTTAGCTCTTGGGATAGCAGCGGCCCTGCTACCCTGGCCAGGTATTTGGGCCTTGTTTGGTGCCTTTATCAGCATGGTGGGATTATTCTTGGCAGTTTTACTCCTAACACCTTTACTCTTAAAACCAATTACCAAAGTTTTCTATCCGCTACTCCAAAGTTTTTTTGGTATCTCTGGCAGATTGGGTGCAGATTTTGCCTTGCGTAATAGCGTTCGCAATGGGGTAGCGATTGGTACGGTAGTAATTGGGGTAGCGCTTACTTTAGGTGTGGGCTCGATGGTCTCTGGAATCAATAAATCCATAGCTGAGTGGGTCGATACCACAATTGTTGGTGATATGTTTATAACCTCTCCTGTGAGTTTCCCTGAGGGTTTTGAAACGCTGGCAAAAACGGCTGTTCCAGAACTAGATGCAGTGAGTGGTGTTGGTCTCAGAATTGTCAGATTTGAACCAGAAGGCCAATCAAAAGGTCGAAGCGTCGTTGTCATATTGGTTGACCCAGAGCGCTTTAATCCAGAAAATGGCTTTGGCAGATTTCAGTACATTCAAGGTCAAGGCTCAAATTTAATAGGCTATAAAGCCCTGCTTGAAGGTGGAAAAGTGCTAGCTGCCAATACCATCCATGACCGATTTAAGGTGTCCACGGGTGACTTTGTTAGCTTAAGAACCAATGATGGATTTCGGTCATTTGAGGTTGCAGGTATTGTGGTTGATTTTACGGGTGGAGGAGAGACCTTTGTCGCAAGCCTAAAAGATGCTGATCTTTTTGGCGGTGGAACCCCTGATTTATTTGTTAGTACTATTTTGCCAGGGGCTGATTCTGTAAAAGTTAAAACGGCACTGCAAGCAGCTTTTCCTAATCTTCTTTTAGACATTACCCTAAACCAAAATTACAGGGAGCGGATTCTTGCCCTTACACAAAGGTCATTTACGACAACCAATGCTCTTTTGGGACTAGCAATTTTTATCGCTGCTCTAGGGGTCGCAAATACCTTAGGAATGAATCTGGTTAGCCGTCAGCATGATATTGCTGTGCTGCGAACTTTAGGTTTAACTAGGCAAAACATCAGACAAGTGATTTTTTCTGAAGGATTGATTGTGGCAACCTTGGGAACCGTTATTGGCATTGCTTTTGGTTTATTATTGTCTCAGATTGTGGTAGCAGGTGCTAATGCGCTTACGGGCTATGTGATAGAACCTTATATTCCTTTAAAACTGGTTTTGGTTGCTCTCTTGGCTTCACCAGTTTTAGGGCTAATTGCCTCTTTATTCCCAGCGAACCGAGCAGCAAACCTTTCACCTGTTATAGCTTTAGGAAGTGCCTCATGAGTGATGCCATTATTTCGGCAAATCATATTAGTAAACGGTTTGTATTGGGCAGTGAGACGATTCATGCCTTAAATGATTTGAGCCTCGACATTAAGCGGTCTGAGTTTGTTGCAGTCATGGGGCCAAGTGGTAGCGGCAAATCAACCTTACTGCATTTACTGGGTCTTTTAGATACGCCAGATGAAGGCTCTATAGAACTAGAAGGTCAAGCAACGCAGACCTTAACAGATGATGAGTTGACGTATTTAAGGCGTGACAAGCTAGGCTTTATTTTCCAGACTTTTGAACTGATTCCTACGTTAACGGCTAAAGAGAATATTATGCTTCCAGCTGAAGTGGCTGGTAAACGTCAAGAAGCTGAAGTTAGGTCTAGGGAAATTGCCGAACTTTTAGGTATTGCCGAGCGCTTAAACCATAAACCTAGTGAGCTTTCAGGGGGGCAGCGCCAACGAGTTGCAATTGCCAGAGCGTTAATTAATGATCCGGCTCTTATCTTGGCAGATGAACCTACAGGAAATCTTGATAGTAGTACCGGTGAAGAAGTGCTCGAGCTTTTGCGTAAAGGGGTTATTGAGCAAGGCTGGACTGTAATCATGGTTACTCATGATGCAAAGGCTGCCGAATATGCTGACCGTATCATCAGATTAAAAGATGGTCAGATTGAGTCGGAAACTCGAACAGCAATGAATACAGTAAATAGCTAAAACGCCTAAAGGGTTATACCAAAGTAGGACGCATGGTGGCTATGAAAAGGCTAGGCTAAATCTATGCTCGAGCTAGAACAAAGTATTGATATAAAAGCACCTTTATCTGAGGTTTATCAATTTGTCACGGACCCAAGAAACGCTAGCAAATGGCGTATTGGTCTGATAGAAGCCAAGCAGGTGTCTGAAGGTGCTATGGGTAAAGGCAGCAAAATTGAAGAAAAAGTTCGGGTTTTGGGCCGCGAACTGACTTCAAAACTAGAAATTATAGATTATGTGCCAAACCAAAAACGTAGTTTTCGTATCCAGTTAGGTCCCCTTCCCATTCTTTTACATGAGTCTTATCAGACGACTGAAACTGGCACTCGGCTGCATGTTACAGGTACAACAGAGCTTAAAGGTCCGCAAAGAATATTAGCTGCGCCAGTGTTAGGTCAGGTAAAAAGACAGCTCGAGCAAGAGCTGGCAAACATTAAAAAGTATTTTGAAGCTTGATAAATACCAAATAAAAATGTATGTTGTGTTTAATGTGTAAGTTACACACATATTTTAGCTTTGACACTGTTGCATTATGCGCAAGTGTGTCTAGGAGTTTTTGATGGCACAGGCTCGAGTCTTACTGCTTTGTGGGGGTCAATCAGACGAACATGAGGTTTCTCTTTCATCAGCGCGTTCGGTGGTTAAAGCGGCGGGTGAACGTTTTGCTATAAGCCCTATCGTCATTGCTAAGACAGGCAGGCTACTATCTTTAAGCGATTCACAAATGGCGTTAGGGCAGGGACACAGTGAAGCCCTTAGCGCAGATAGCGCATTGCAAATGCTAGATCAGCAAGCCTATGATTGTGTCTTTCCTCTGCTGCACGGACCTAATGGTGAAGATGGCAGCATTCAAGGCATGTTAAAGCTAATGGGTCTAAAGTTTGTTGGATCAGATATTTTGGGCAGCGCTGTCGGCATGGATAAGCTAATGATGAAGACAGTATTTGCTGCTCACGGCTTAGCTCAACTTCCCTATATAGGCGTAAAGCGAAGAGATTGGCAAAACGTTCCTGAGCAGATCTTAGAAGAGCTTTTTGAGTTAAAGTTTCCTGTTTTTGTTAAGCCTGCAAACCTTGGTTCATCGGTAGGAATTAGCAAGGCTAATAATGAGCTCGAGCTAAAACGTGCTCTTGATGAAGCTGCAAACTACGATAGGCGAATCATTGTTGAGCAGGGGCTCGAGCGCCCCAGAGAGCTAGAAGTTGGGATCTTGGGTAATGATAATCCTGGCTATAGCCCGGTTGGTGAAATTAGATTTAGCAGTGACTTTTATGACTATGAAACCAAATATACGGAGGGGCGGGCAGCCTTAGACATTCCTGCAAATGTACCTAAAGAGATTGCTGAGCGTTGTCAGCAGCTTGCGCTTAAAGCTTTTCACGCAATAGACGGAGCAGGGCTGGCTCGAGTTGATTTTTTCTACCAGGAACAAACCAATGAGGTATTTATTAATGAAATCAATACCATGCCAGGCTTTACAACGACCAGCATGTACCCAAAATTATGGGAGGCTGCAGGCCTTAGCTATAGCGACCTTATTGAAAAATTAATTCTGCTCGCATTAGAACAACGTTAATTTCCCTTAGGCACTTAAAGAATGGTTAAACAGATAAATGGTGTATGACATCACCATGAAAAAAAAGTTCTAGGCTATACTCACCTAAATTATTTTGGGAGGCAGGGCCGCCAATAAGTATTTGAAAACCTACAATGCTTTAGATCCTTTTGTTACTGAAGACGATCTCTATGAGCTCGAGCCTCTCGCAAACCTAAATGGTTCTAGAGTAT
>JAHEBB010000301.1 GCA_024642575.1 Trueperaceae bacterium
TTTTAGGTGCTGCTCAAGTTTTAGCTGATTTACTCAAGCTTGATCCTTTAGCTGAAGACGTTATTTATGTTTATCTCAAGATGCTTTACCTCTCTGAGCAAAGAGACAAAGCTTTAAAGGTTTTTAACGACTTTAAAACTCTTCTTAACAAAGAATTCCAGGCTGAGCCTTTAGAGAAAACCTTTAAGCTAGTTGAAAAGATTCGAAGAAATAAGGAACTGCATCTTCAAACTGCCAAGCAAGAATCTATCCTCCTTACTGAACCTAAGATTATTTCCCATTTACCTAGGCAAACAACCCGATTTATTGGGCGCGAAAGGGAATTGGCAGAATTATCTGCACATTTAGCCAACGATGAGTGTCGTTTACTGAGCCTTATTGGTTTAGGGGGTACAGGCAAAACCCGATTGGCTTTAGAGCTTGCAACGCTTAACCAAGACAAGTTTAGAGATGGCGTTTGCTTTATTGGTCTTGCCTCTCTCGCAAACACAGACGCTTTTACTGGCTACCTAGCACAGGCTCTTGGGCTTACCTTAGCACCCAACCAAGACCCTAAAAAGCAAGTTTTTGATTTTTTACGCCCTAAACACATCTTGCTTCTTCTCGATAATTTTGAGCATCTTTTAGAAACTTCATCTATGCTCAGTGAACTCCTTGAAGCCTCTAAAAATGTGAAACTGCTGGTCACCTCAAGAGAGCGGCTTAATTTGAGCAGCGAATGGATCTACGATCTTAGAGGGCTTCTTTTTCCCGAGGAAATTCATCTTACAAGGCAAGAGCTCGAGCCTTTTGATGCCCTAGAGCTTTTTATAAGCAGTGCTAAACGGGTTGCACCCAAACTTAGCTTTACTGACGAAACCCTTTTTGGCATCGCCCAAATCAGCAAAAGCCTTGAAGGCTTACCTTTAGCGCTTGAGCTGGCTGCCAGTTGGGCAAGAATTATGCCGATTGAGCGTATTGCAGCTGAGTTAACCAAGGGCTATGATCTCCTTGAAACAGACTATGCCGATGTATCTCCAAGGCATCGCAACCTTAAAGCTATTTTTGATAAGACCTGGTCGGCTCTTTCTGATAAAAAACAAGAAACCCTTGCTAAGTTTGCTGTTTTTCAAGGAGGAGCAACCTTAGAAGCTGCTGAAGCTGTTACAGGTACCCATTTTAGTTTACTCCTTTCTCTGGTTAACGAATCTTTACTAAAAAGAATTCCCCCTGATCGCTTTGATGTTCATGAGCTTATGCGGCAGTTTTTACAAGAGAAGCTCGAGCAAAACCCTGAATTATTCTTAAGTATCAAACACCAGCATGGTCACTATTTCATGGATTTGCTCAGCAAAAATGAGACTGCTTATACTCAGCTTGACTATATTAAAGAGCACCGCAAGCTTATTAGGGACCTAGAGAATGTTCGTAAAGCCTGGCATTATGCACAAGAACATATTCCTCAATTGATTACTCCTGCGAGTCTAAACGGCTATTTTGAGCTTTTCCATGAGGCAAGTTTAAATGATGAATTGATTGCATCTTTAAAACTGCTTTCTCAAACGCAAAGCGCTCATACAGTTCAGCTTTGCCAAGCACACTTGGCAGAAATACTGGCAGAAACGGGTCAGTTAAATGAAGCAGAAAGGTATCTTGCATTGATAACTAAAGATAGTCAAGGCCTGACAAATCTCTATATGCGGTTTGCGCTGTCTAGTCTCTACTTTCATCAAGGTAAACTCGAGCTTGCTGAAAAAGCCTCAACAGAAGCCTTACAAAGTAGCAAAGACTTAAACCTCCCAAGACAAGCCCTCAAAGCAAAAATAAAATTAGCCAGTATTTTGCAACAATCTGGTCGGACACAGGAAGCCATCAAACTCTTAGAAGATGACCTCCAATATTTAAGAGGGCTCGAGCCCAACCGCGACTTTTTAGCAGCCATCGTTTCTCAAGGGGCGCACTACGCTGTCGTAGGAGAGCTAGATAAAGCAGAGCAACTGCTAAGTGAAACCATTATTCATGCCAAAGAGCTAAATGACGGTTACCATCACGTAGCAGCGGTCACATCTTTACTCTTTATTTTACATGTTCAAGAAAAAACCGAGGAAGCAACTCAGCATGCCGAAGAAGCGCTCGGACTTGGCCAGTTTGAATTTAGTGATGCACTCAGGACCAACCTAGCTTTCCTTTATATCAAGCTCGAGCGCTTTGCCAGAGCCGAATTTCACCTTTTGGAGATTACGCGAAACTGTCCTAACCCGACTTTCAAATCCATTGCTCATGCGAGACTTACCCATGTTTATCAGGCGCTAAATCAAGCCGAAAAAGCTGACCTAGCCTTAGAAAAAGCCTGGGACTACTTTGATAAGACAGAAATAGGTGCGGCGCTTGTCACGCTAGCCTTAACAACCTTAAACTATGGCAATGCTGAGCAAAACGCAAGACTAGAACGCTATCTGTCAGACTTTGACTGGTCGAAACTTAATGACGTCTATCAAAAACAGTTAAAAGATGCGCTTGTCAAAAAGGCTAGCGGCAGGTCGTAGCAACATCGCTTACACCAGCTGGCGGTATACGTAGTTGGTTACCGAGCAAAAGCACACTGTTAGCACCCAAACAATTTGCCTTTTCAAGCACCGCAATGTCAATACCATAACGCTGCGATAAGCTGTAAAGCGTGTCTCCTGAGGCGACAGTGTGCATAACGAAATTGCCAGACCCCGAAATCGGAATAGTTAGGGTTCGCCCAAAAATAAGTGCTTCGCTTGATAAACCATTGGCATTCATAAGCTCACGCGCTGTTATGCCAAATTTATCAGCAATGATGTAAACCGTATCCCCTTTATTAATGGTGTAAAACAAGCTACCGCCATCTACCGTTTGACTAGGCGTTGTGGTTGAGGCTGCAACTGCGGCAGATTGTGGTTTCCCAAAAACATGCTTCTCAAAGTTAATTTGCCCTGCCTCAGCGCAGTTACTAACAGCAACACCATCAATTACCCACTGCCAGTCAGAATTAACCACTTGACTTAGGCGCATAGCAAACGTACCGATTTCAGAAGGGGCAAGCTCAACATGCAAATGAGCTTCATCTGTCGTGAAATAAACACTGTTATGAGCAACTCTGACATCTACAGTATCCAGTTGACAGTTTGAAACATTTTCTAAGTAAAACGTGACCATAGCAGCGTCCGCGTCGGCATTGCCAATAACATAGCTCGAGGCATTTTTGGTTTGAGCCAGGCTTAGGCTTAGCAAGCTGGCAAACAATAGGAGCGATTTCAAAACCCATTTCATAATGCCTAAAGTTATATCACGCTGCTGTCTAAAAAGAGAAAAGACCTAACTCTGCAACCCCTTTAAGCTGCAACGTTACTGCAACGCTAAAACCCAATAATGAGGCTCGAGGGTAGGAAGCTACTCTCGCTCGAGAAGGGATGATGCAGAAATGATACCTAGATCCAGACAAGCAATAAACCATACTTTAGGCTACTTCCTCCTATTAAGTTACCTGCTTTTTGCCTTAGCTACCGTAAGTGCCCAAGAACTGCCCGAAGCAGTAACTATCGAAGCGCGCTTTTCCCTCCTAGGGGAAGTCAAGGATGACTACCTAAGTGCAAAAATTAATGTTTTTACGCTCCCTGACGAAACTCAATTCAAGTCTTTGGGTCTTTTCTGGAAAGCAGCAGATCAGGCTGAAGGTGATGTCTTTTTTAGCGGTCAGGGGCTAAAACTAGAAGGCTACCAATTGGCTTATGCAGATGGTCAAGTTGCACAAATGCATATGACGCTCGAGCCCACAGCTACACGCCCTCTTTTACACGGCGCGGTCTTAGGGGGAACAGGTCGCTTAAATTTAGATGACTACCCTGAACCTCAGCTTAGTAACAACACAGCTATCCATTTTGAAGTGCGATGGATAGAAAACGACCCCGAACTGCGTGGCACACTTATTTTTAGCTTAACGGATGAGCAAGGGGAAGTCTTTCTAGGTGCAGGGCTGGTTCACGCTTCTGAAGCTAGCAATACGCTTTTGGGTACAGGAACTATCAAAAATTTTGAGGTTCAAGAAGGCCCAAGCTCAAGCACACGCTACGCCACCTTTGAGCTTAATCTGTCTGAGAGCAACCGTTTAAGCGTCCCTCTTGCCCTCATTATGCCGGAGCAGGCTTTCAAGTCAATCGGTGAGTAAGCTGCAAAGCATCAAAACGAAGGGTAGTGCTTTTAAACCCGACTTCGCAAGTATCTCAATCAAACAAGCATGGGATTTTTCTCAAACCCAATGGAGGCAAGGGTGGAACTAGCTACAGGAAACGTCACAAATGTGGAAGTAGAGAGCAAAACTAGCTACTCACGAGATGACTATGGCTCAAACGTAAAAACTTATTACACGACTTACTTTAGCCTTGATAACGGTCTATTTGCCTGGTTTGATGATAAAGCTCCTATAGCTTTGGGAGATGCACTGGTCACTATTGGTCAAGCAGGAAAAAAAGGGGGCAGGCACGGTACTGAAGTATTGGCTTTTTACAATCTCACACAAAACCTTCAAAGACCCACTCGAGCTGGTCTTTGGTGGCTATATGCCATTACAGGGTTTATTTTTGTTTTTGGCATTGCTGGCATTTATTTACGAGAGAAAAACAATTTTTTGGTTCTGGTAGCTCTGGTCGCTTTTTCTCTTGGTATTTTTAGCACTTACAAGACCTACCAGAGGGCTCGAGCTTTGAACAAGGTAAAAACCTATTTACTTGAACAAACTGAGCTTCTAGCATCTGAGGCTTCGTTTGCTCCAAACAGCAAAATCTAAAACTGCAACGTTACTGCAACGCTGGTTTTTGCATACTAAGAAACGAAATGGAGGAAGCAATGAAAATGTTTCTAAAGAAGTCCCTACTAATCTCAGGTTTCCTACTCGGCCTCATTATTCTGGCTAGCGCACAAGCCCAAGTTTCTCTGGAGCTTTGCACTAAGTTTGTCAGTATAGAGACGGGTGGCGGTAAAGAGGGAAGTATGGAAAAACCTGCTAAAGACTTAGGCAATATTATTTCAAGGCTCGAGCCTAATGATGTCGTCTGCATCGCTGAAGGTATTTACACAGGCCGTGGCGACAATGGTGTTGATGATATCGAAATCCCCGTAAGTGTCATTGGTGGTTTTAGCACTGACTTTAAAACCCGTGACCCTTGGGGCACTCACAAAACCATTTTTACAGGCATTCATAACAGCGATAATTTTGAAACCCAAACTCGTCTATCTATTGATACAACCGATTGGGCAACCAAGTTAAAAGAAGCCAGAGGCGAGCCTACTGAGCACACTATTATTGTTGATGGTTTGATTTTTGATAATGGCCCTCGTAACTACTACAAAGGTGATACCGAAGCCATGATTGTTCGTCAGGGTACACCAAGTGATACACCAACACCAGAAAGTGGCGCACTAAGCATCAGTACAGGTGTCAATAGTAAGGTGATTGTGCAAAACAACATTGCGATTAATTTTGCTCCCACCGAAGGCGTCTTTAGTTTCTTCCCTGGTCGCGCTGCCGATGTCACCATTTATAACAATGTAGCAGCTAACAACACAGGTGCAGGTTTCCGCTTGGGTACGAGCTTTACAGGGGATGAAGTACCCCTTTATAAATTCAGCAATAACATCAGTGTATTTAATGAAAAGCATGATGCATTTGGTACTTACGGCGGTAGCGGCATTATGTTAGAAAGCAGCAGCAAGGCTGAAATCTCTAACAGCATTTTTGCTTACAATGACAATTATGGTGTTGACAATGCCAAGCGCTCACCTGATCTAGTTTTAAACAACAACATCATTGCTGCCAATGCCAATGCCGACTATATCGAGTTTGATATGAAAATGAATTATGACGAAGTTGAAGACGAATCTGATCTCATCTGGGAAGCCAGTGATAATACAAACATGACGCCTTCCTTCGCCATTTCAGAAGACTGGGGTGCATTTTATGTCTCACGTAATGTCATTGATCGCAATGCTGCCGAAGAGGAAGTGCAAGCGGTTGATGCCTGGTACAATGATGTAAGATCCTTCTTTGGTTGGAACACTTTAGCAGAAGACTTAAATGTAGATTCACCTGTCTGGCTACCTCGCATGAGTCTGGATGATGTCTTTAAAATTGCTCTTCTCTACGAAGATCAATACGGTGTTTATCAGCCCGCAGTGGAAACCTACTAAACAAGTGGATGCGTGCGTACCTTTAAAAGGGTACGCATTTTTCTCTTATGAAAAACCTCCTTAGCCTTGTACTGGTATCTGGCCTGCTTACCCTTACTACCCTGCTCTCAGCTTGCAACGCAGTTCTAGAACTACCTCCCGATGATATTAGCTCTGGCACTCTGCCCGAAGATGGCGAATTAAGAAAGACCCTCTCGCTTGCTGATCTAGCTAGATCAAGCTCGAGCCTGACATGCTACTACGGTCCAGCCACCTTTAGCTCAGATAAAAATTTGGTCAGAACCACCGTTTATGGTTTAGGCACCCGACCTACTGAAGTAGAAGTCAGCCGCTCACTAGCAAGCACAGACACGACAGGATTGTTACCCAGTTTCGTCATTGGAAATGGCTGGCAAACCTCTGGACACGTGCTTGATTGCAGTGTATTTGGCTGTGCAGGCGGTAGCTATAAAGTCAAGGTCAGTTACACACCTGCCTTAAGTGGCTGCCCAAGTAGACTTAGCCTCGAGCTTGGCGTACCCCCATCTTAAAGGCTCGAGCTATGGTTTCTAGAAGCAAAACCTTTAAGCTAGAAGCTCACAAACCCCAG
>JAHEBB010000302.1 GCA_024642575.1 Trueperaceae bacterium
TCAGAGAAGACAAAAGTCTTTTTTCAGGCATGGTCTTGACCATCTCAGGCATCTTCTTAAAAATATTCGCTTTAAGTCTGATGACTTACTCTTTTGTATTCAGCTTTTGTCCCCCACTTAGATATTTATTAATGAATAGATGATACTTGCTATATCTACAGATTTAAGACTTTTACTACTTCTTTAAGGCAAAAAGCGTAGTAAGGTGGTGCTATGTCCGAAGAAAATCAAGAGGTTTTAGCACCTCAATCTGAGCCAAGCCAGCCAGAACCTCAAGAGAAGGCGTCAAAGCCTCAGGGTTTTGGAAGTCAATTTGTTATTGCCTTATTACTCTTAAGCATTTTGGGTATTTTGCTAAGTTTCATCAATTTAAATAAAAGGTTGGCGAAGCTCGAGTCTAGCCTAAGTAATTTAGAGGCGACCGTGCCTAATCTACCCCAAGCTACGATTGCTGCCATAATGGCGCTGCAAAATGGGCAGGCACCATCACCATCGGCGGCTGCCAATACCCCTCAGGCAGCAGGGGACGTGGTTGTAAGTATTGATGATGATGCTTTTGTGGGTGATAGATCTTCGGCCAAGCTTGCCATTGTCGAGTTTAGTGATTTCAACTGCCCTTATTGCCAGCGCTTTCATCATGACACTTTACCTTTACTCTTAGATAAATACATTCGAACTGGGCAAGCCATTTATGTTTACCGCGATTACGTTGGCGTGGGTGGGGATACCACGTTAGCAGCCGCAGCCGCAGCCGAATGTGTAAAAGAACTTGTCGGAGATCAGGCTTATCTTGAAGTGGTGCAGTCCCTGTACAGCTCGAGCGGTGCCAGAAATACTGACCAGGTGAAAACCTTTGCTGCAAAGTATGAGCTAGATATGGCTACACTTGATAAGTGTATTTCAGAAGATCGGTACCGCCAGGAAGTAATTGCAGATACTCAGGCGGGCCAAGCTGTTGGTGTTAGAGGCACGCCAGCCTTTATTATTGGTGCTATTGATGTGGATGGGAATGTAACTGGTACGAACCTGCCAGGTGCACAACCCCTTGAAGTTTTTGAGCGCGTCATAGATGAAAAGCTAGCTAGCTTGAACTAATCAACGACTGAAAATTAAAAATTAATGAGCAATAAAGTGATTGTTGCTCGGTATTTTCATGCTCGAAATGTCATACTAACCTATGGGTACGCTCGAGATAAAACCAACATTCATTCGTCAACTTGATAAATATTTCTATGAACCCATTAACTGTTTAACGCACCTTTTTGGCGTCATTTTAAGCTTAGTCGGTATGCTTATTCTTATTGGAATATCAAAAGGTAGCGCTCTGCATATATTTAGTTTTACGGTTTATGGACTCAGCTCCATACTTCTTTATGCTGCCAGTAGTGCCTTGCATGGGTTCAAGGTTGGCAAGAAGCGTAGAAGACTCCTTTTAAAATTTGATCATGTAGGGATATTTTGTCTTATAGCAGGTAGTTATACTCCCATAGCTCTCATTACCTTACGTGAACATAGCCCACGTCTTGGATGGGGCTTATTTTTTCTGGTTTGGCTTTTAGCTGGAATCGGTATGACCTTAAAGCTACGCTGGCTTGACTTACACCATTGGTACTCAACAAGTTTTTATATTGCACTGGGTTGGTTGGCCATTTTTATTTTGGGGCCTCTTACCCAAGCATTGCCGACAGCTGCACTCCTGCTATTGATACTAGGCGGTTTACTATATTCTATTGGCGCTGTCATCTTTGGTTTGCAGCGACCTAATTTTTATCCTGGGTTTTTTGGTCATCATGAGCTGTGGCACTTGTTTGTGCTTGCGGGTGGATTTAGTCACTTTCTGATGATGGTTTTCTTCGCTAGACCAGCCTAAAAACCAGCTAAATTTACCGCAAAATATAAAAGGTCAGGAAATAATAGGTCATGGGTACGGCAAACAGGGCACTATCAATGCGATCAAGAATGCCGCCATGCCCAGGCAAAAAAGTACCGCTATCTTTAACCCCTGCCCAGCGTTTTATCAGCGATTCAAAAAGGTCGCCAAGTTGTGCCGAGCTCGAGACCACGATGCTAAACAGAATCGCATCATAGATCTCAATATTTAGACCCAGCCAGTTTTGTAAACCAAAAACGGTGGAGGAAACCACAACGACTGCCAAACAAAGGCCACCCACTGCGCCCTCGAGCGTTTTGTTTGGGCTGATGTTGGGTGCAAGTTTGGTTTTACCAAAGAGCCTGCCAAAGGTAAACGCCCCAACATCTGTGGCAATGATAGCCAGGACAGGTAACATCAGATACCAGAGACCCAAAAAGCCATCAGGGGTATATCGAAGTGTAATGATATAGCCCAGCATCCAGGGAATATAAAGATAGCCAAAAAAGCTAAAAATCGCTGCAAACATACTGTTGTCGTTGGGTCTAATAACCTCGAGCGTCATTAAGTAAAAAGCGACAATACCAATAAGTGCCTCACGCCAACTCACGCCTGCAATTAAGGGTTGCATGCCCGGATAGGTAACAGGTAAAGAAGCAGGTAGTGTGAGTAAAGCTGCAACCCAAATGCTTCGTTTACGAATGGGAATGCCCTTTGACTTCATAAGTTGGGTGTACTCTTCAATACCAGCAAGGCTGAAAAAAAGAAAAAAGGGAATAAGTAAGGGTAAGCCAACCCAAACAACAAAGAGAACCCCAAAAAACGCTAAAAAGCCAAAAACAATACGACCTAGTAAACCGGACACTGCCCAGAATTATCGCATACTGAACCTAGATTAGGAACTTCAGTTAGGACACTAGGTTTAAAACTCTGGTTGTAATTATTTACTTTTGGTCTACATGAACATGCTCTAAAAGAACAGAACCAAATCGCTTAGGCATTTTACAAATCATGGTGTAGGCAGGGTCAAATACATTGCCAAGTTCATACCGTACGGCCTGACCCATAAGTATTGATGCCGTGAGGGCGTCAAACCCGAAGTCAGTGCAAAGCCAATGATGCATTTCAGTGGTAGCGTGCTGGGTTGCCTGGTCAAGAGGTCTGGCATTGCCTGCCGTAAATATGAAGTCGTCATTTTCACCTCGAGGCCAAAAACTTTGTTTTCCCTTTAAAACCTGGACACTAAAAGTAACATCCATTGAAATTTCAATACCTGTACCCACGATTTCGCCATCGCCTTGCAAGGCATGACCATCGCCTAAAAAAAAGAGGGCACCCGAAACAAATACAGGAAAATAGACACTCACCCCTTCTTTAAAGCCGCGATAATCCATATTGCCACCATGTTCGCCAGAGGTTGCTGTCGAGATAGCTTGACCCCTGGTAGGTGCAACTCCAAAACAGCCAAGCATGGGTTCAAGGGGAAGCTCGAGCCTCTTGGTATTTGACCAGGGTAGATCAAGGCTGGCAGTTCCTAATTTTGTGTCCACTTGCCAGGTCGCAAGTCTATCTTGAGGATTGGGTAAGTCAGTAACATAATCAGGATTTACCACATTGGGCGCAAGAACTTTTGCCGACCAACCCTGGGGTCGATTGGGGCTAAGTTTATCTAGCCTAATGAGCAGAGTATCTCCAGGCTCAGCATCTTCTATAAAAAAGGGCCCGGTTTGCGGATTGCCTCTGGGCGCAACCTGCTCACCTAAATGATTGCAACCAGCCGCGTCTACGGTGGTTGTCGTGACAGTATCCCCTGACTTGATTTTTAGAACGGGCTCATGACTTCCGAGGGTATTAAAATAATGGGTAGGTTGAAAGCTGTGGTGCATGCCGACTCCTTTGGGGCATCATACTAGGTTTCTGTTTGCAATACGGCTATGACAAAAATTTTTTCAGTTATCTGTAGACTCTCGCTTTTTTAGAACATTTCTGTCGTTAGTGGGCAAAGAGTTGATTCCCTAGGGATTTGGAGATCAAGGCTCATTTTAAGTTTGTATAAAGGTGAATGGCTTTAACCATCTACCTTTATGAAAGCATAAATTTTTTAAACTTAAGAAATCAAAATGATGCTAACTGACCTTTTTTCTGGGCTAAGCGCGTTAAACTGTAAAGCAGTAAATAGGGTTCAGAATTAAAAAATCATTTTAGGGAGTACTCATGAATATTCAAAAACTAATGAAAGAAGCGCAAAAAGCCCAGCGTAAAATGGCCGAGGCGCAAGAAAAACTGGCGAGTGTATCGGTAGAGGGTAGTGCTGGAGGGGGCTTAGTTAATGTTACCGCAACTGGTGATGGCACAATTACCCGCGTAAAAATTGACCCTTCGGCAGTTGACCCAGAAGATATTGAAATGCTTGAAGATTTGGTCATTGCAGCAGTTAATGAAGCCCAGCGCAAAGCCAAAGAAGTACAAGAAGCAGAAATGGGCGCTGCTATGGGTGGCCTTGGCGGTATGGGCGGTATGGGCGGGCTATTTTAAGATGATATTAAGGCTCGAGCTGCCTGTATGAAATACCCAGGATCGCTGATAAATCTGATTCGAGAGCTTGGAAAATTACCAGGAATTGGGCCAAAGAGTGCTCAGCGTCTTGCCTTCTATCTGTTTAATCAACCCGAAGAAGAGATCAAGAGTTTGGCGCATGCGCTTTTAGATGCGCAGGCTTCGCTTATGCAATGTAGCCTGTGTTTTAACATTACGGATGAGCCCGTTTGTACCATCTGCAATGATGTAAGCAGAGAAAGTCGCATTATATGCGTGGTCGAGCACGCCTCTGATTTACTTGCTATTGAGCGTAGCGGTGAGTTTAATGGGCTGTATCATGTTTTGACAGGCTCATTAAGCCCGATGAACGGGGTTGGGCCTGACCAACTGACAATTAAACCTCTATTAGGACGGCTCGAGGGCATTGATGAGGTCATTTTGGCAACAGCTACAACCGTTGAAGGTGAGGCAACCGCTATGTATCTTGCTCGCTTGCTATCAGACTTGGGTGTAAAAACCTCGCGTATTGCCTATGGTCTACCTGTCGGTGGCGATTTAGAATATGCCGATGAAGTTACGCTTGGGCGGGCCATTGCAAACCGTCGGGTCATTTAGCGCATAAGTTTACGCTCGAGCGTTTCAATCTCTGTATCATCAAGCTGTTTAATCTCTTCAATAAAACGGTCAACGGAATCGAAATCTCGGTAGACACTTAAAAAGCGAATATACGCTACATCATCCAGACTGCGTAAAAATTGCAAGGTTTTGCGCCCAATTTCATCACTTGGAATTTCTGGCACCTGAACCACATCTTCAAATCCGTAAGCAAATTCTCTTAACTGTTTTTCGGTAACAGGTCGTTTGTTACACGCAATTCTTAACTTGCCTAAAAGTTTATCAGGGTTGAAAGCTTCACGGCGACCTGAACGCTTGATCACCATAAGGGCCTCAAACTGCGCTCTTTCATAGGTGGTAAAGCGGCGGTTGCAGCTACCGCATTCGCGTCTTCGCCGAATCGCGGTACTTTCATCTGCAGGGCGAGAATTAATGACTCGAGTGTCTTCAGAAGAGCAGTAGGGGCATTTCATAGCTAATTCAAAAACCTATCCTAAAAATGCGTGAAACAGGTGATAATATTTCCACTTTGCTTAGCCTCAGCTAGTCCCTTTGGCTAAGGAATTGGCTATAAACATACTCAGTTTCGTCGCTTTCCTCAAAGTCAGTGCTATCTTCAGCTTCGCTTTCAAGCTCGAGACTTTCATCATCATACAAACTTGCCTCGAGGTCATCTTGTCTAACGTTGTCGTCCAGGGCTGCCTGGACTTCTGGCAGTAAGGATTCAACAAACTTGGGTGGGGGTGGCAAGGTGACGTAAAAGCGATGCCCAGAAACGCCATCTGCATCATTCGAACCTAAAAAACGAACTGATTTGACCAGTTGGGCGTCATGTTTTGGGTCAGAGGCAGACCGCGAGGGCACCACGACATTGACCCTTAAACTGTCATTCTCAGCTTCAAAAGCAGCTGCCATACGGGTAATGGCACCACGAATCGATAGCATATGAGGCTCTTTAGCATTTTTAGGCGGGCTAACAATGACGATCCAGGCGTCATTGACCAAATGCTCTGCAATCTTTAAAGTTAAAAAAGTACTACGTACATTTTCATTAAACAGCTCTGCGAACTCATTTTCCATTAGTTCTGTAAAAGGTGTATGGCTTTCCCTTGTGGCAACGTGCACCACGCCACTAAGATCACCATATAGTTCAAAGACCTTATTAAAGGCGTTTCGTACATCTATTTGGGTGGTCATGTCTGCTTGTATGGGAATGGCATTACCACCAAGCTCTTCAATTTCTGCTGCGGTTTTGGCGGCAAAATCAACATCACGGTCGGCACAGACGACGTGATAGCCGTCTTGACCATAAGAAAGGGCAATTGCCCTGCCGAAACCATGACCTACATTTGTGATAAGAACGACTTCCGAATTGCTCATGTAAAAGATAGCATACTGCTAAATTGTGAACGGCAACAAGTCAAAAGCCCTGCTTTTAGTCTCTTTACTATGGGTAATAGGCTCTGTTTGAGAAAATTGTCAAAACTGAGAAGATTTACGCTAAGTCCTAGACGAAATGCTATAACTATAAAAATAAGGTTTAGTTTTTAGTAGGGGTAGGTATGCTCGAGCCACTATACCCACCTGTATCCCCGCAAAACTTCTTTGAATGTTGATTTATAGGCTTAGGAGAGTAAATGTTTAAACGAAATCAGGAAAAACAAAGCAAACACATGGTCGCTCATAGCCAGAGTGAAGAGTGGACGCTGAT
>JAHEBB010000011.1:0-8228 GCA_024642575.1 Trueperaceae bacterium
ATACCACGGCTCTGTCCGCTGATACACCGCTTGGGGATAGTATTGAGCTGTTTATCAACAATGAAGCCGTTGCAGACAGCCATATTGGTACCAAAACCTATGACGAAAGCCTGAGCAGACAAACCTTTGATTATCTTGGTTTAGAGCTTAAACAAGGCCCCAACCGCATCCGTTTGGAAAGTCGCGATCAGACGGGCCGTTTACTTCGTGATGTGATTACCGTTTATATTGCTGGCTCTCCCAGCTTAGTAACCTTAAAACCCCTTAGCCCACTGATTGCCGATAGCAATACGCCCCTCCTTTTTGAAGTTCGTGTTCAAGATGCCTGGGGAAATGTTCCCCCTGATGGGTTTATCACCTTTCAGATTGAAGGTGCCGAAGCCGCAGGCGATGATGCTGCCTTACAACAAGCGGGCTTTCAGGTACACCTACGTGAAGGTCTGGGGCAACTTGGCCTCGAGCCTTTAAGCTCCCCGGGAGAAGTCGTCATAACGAGTTTAGTGGGTAAAGAGCTAGGCTCACAGAGCTTTGAAATTAAAAGCAATTTACGTGACTGGATCGTGGTTGGCAATGCCAGTATCGGCCTTGGTTACAATGACAGCGCCTATTTTGGGCTCGAGGGGAGTGCATTTGCCAGAGGCCGCATTTTTGACACCTACTTATTAACCCTCGCGGCTAACTATCCTTTTGAAGCGCTAGGTCTTTTTGGCGAAAGCAATTTTAATAGTAGTTTTAATGATTTTCCGCTAACAGGTTCAGCAGGTACTTATGCCCAAGATGCTTATTCGCAGCAAGGGATTTATGGGCGGCTCGAGCGCGATCAGAGTTATTTGCAGTATGGCGACTTTGCTACTGCGCTTGAAGGGCCTTACCTCAATATTTCAAGACCTTATACGGGTTTGAGTGGCAACTGGCAACTCGCTGACCTAACGGTTCTTGGTTATCTAAGTCAGGCTGCGCTGGGTGATTTTATCACCGATCTCTATTTAAAGGCAGATGGCACACGGCTTTACACCCTGCCCCACGCAACCATTCTTGAAGACAGCTTGCAACTTTCCGTGGTCAAAGGGGACTGTCAAAGTGCGCAAGATTTTGTGCCAGATGAAACCGACCCACGTCTTAAAGACTTAAAAGCGGGCATTGACTATAAGCTAGATAAAAGTGGCGTTTTACGCCTGAGCTTCCCGCTTCCTATTCAAGATGCCAAAGGCAACTGCTACTATCTCTTGGCAAATTATGCGCTCGAGCCTGGCAGCGCTGCCGAGCTTGATTGGCAATTTGGCGCTCAAGCCCTTTATAAGCTTGATAACCTCGCTTTCCGCGTTGGCAGCTATCAGGAAAATACCCTAGGTGCAAGTTTTAGCCGCGTAAGCTCCGCGGGTATTTTGCTTGACTTCACAGGTATTCATGGCGAGCTTGATCTTGCTTATGGACAAAATCAAGATGCGGAGGGGCTGGCTTTAACTGCGCAAACCTCTTATAGTCAGGACCGTCTTGGTCTTGAGGCGCGCTACAGTTTTACGTCACCTGGCTACCGCTCAGCAAGCCTAAGTACCGATGCCAATTCGGGTCAGCAGCTTGACGCAGGCATAAACTATGCCCTAAGCCCTGAACTTACCCTGGGGTCTAATCTTACGCTGGGTCAAGCCTATCAAACAGGGGACGCCCATTTTGGCGTTAATAGTCTGGTTCTTTTTGCAAAAACTGCTGATTTAGGCATAGCCCAGCACCGCTCGAGCCTGTTTGGTCTTGACTATCAAACCAATAACACCGACAGTGGCTTAAGTCTGCTTTTAGGCAGCAATCTGGATACCCTTTTTGGGCTCGAGCGTACCGAGTTTGGCCTTAAGCATCAGCAGCTTATTTTTGGTGGAGGCAGCAGCAGCACTGACTTTAGTGTTGGCTTTGAACTTTTAGAAAACCTGAGCTTGCGTTTAACCGACCGACTAACCTGGGGGCAAGGAAACCGCTTGCTGCTTGGCATTGATTCGGGTTTTAGTAATAATGATTTATTAAGCAACCTCTGCGAACTAAGCTTTTGTGAACGCCTTGACCCTAGCATCAATCTTGGGGAAACTCAGGTCAGTGGCGAGTACGAACTAAGCGATGGTTTAGGCAGTGATGCTGGGCGTTTACTCTTTAATGTAAATACCAATTACCCTCTGACCGATGAACTAAGCTTTAGTTTAAACGCCAGTCAAATAACTGATTTAAAGATGACCGAAAATTCAGAATTAGGACTAAGCCTAGGGGCTAACTACAAAACTGAAGTGCTTAAAGCTGGCGCAAGTTATGACTTGCATTTTGGTAGCAGCTTTAAACAGGGTGTATCTGTATCAAGCACCTTTGAGCTTAACCAAGAACTTCTCGGCAATCTTAGCTTTGATTATCTGCAAGATACAGCTGCCAGTCCAGAGACGGGTTTTAAGTTTGGGGTTGCTGCGGCCTACCGCGCCGATACGATTAATGTGCTTAGCCGCCAGGATTTACGCTTTGGTCGCTTTGCCTCCAATCTGGACATTGATTTACTCGGGGATACAAGACTTAACTATCAGATGGCTGAAGACTGGTCCGTAAGGGCAGGCTATATTTATGCGCTCGAGCCTGTTTTAGGTTTTCGCGATCAGTTAAGCCTTGGCGCATCTAAACTCCTTTGGCCTGGTGGCAGTGCTGCTGCTTATGCAAGACTCTTTCATAACTGGCAAGAGGGCAACTTTGCTACCGGCGCAAGCTTAGAACTTTCACAAAACCTGGGCTGCGGCATTAATTTGGTAGGGGGTTATAACTTTTTTGATGGTCTTGGCCCCAATTACGGAGCGCACTTTGGGCAAAATGGCGCATTTATAAGGCTAGACTTTGTTTTTGATGAAGACTGGCGCTGCGGCGAAGCACAGCTTAGCGGCAACGTTTTAACCAGCAAAGGAAAACCTTTAGCTGGGGTTAAGCTCGAGCTATTAAGCACCGATGATACTGTCTTAGAAACAGCCCTTAGTAACGAACAAGGCTTCTACACTTTTAAACGCCTAAACCCTGGTACTTATGGACTTCGCGTAGGTGTACCCTTTGGCTTTCAAGCTTCGCAAACTGAAAGTACTTATATAAAAACAAAAATTGATCTAGCCTGGTCTGAAAGTAAAACCCTAGATTTTAGTTTGGACGAACTGCCATGAGCCCTATTCTGGTCTTTAAAATATTTCACACAAGGTACGTTGACTTAAAGCTTTTTATCGAACTTCGCATAGGAAAAAAGTCCAAACTGCTAACCTTGGCAAAGGGCTAAGGGCTCACCGTCTATGCTATTCAAAATTAACTTAAAACCCTTATACATCTGGCTTATTTGGCTTGCATTTTTTGCTCTCCAGCAAAACGTGAGTGCCGAGGGTTCAGCTCAAATTGGCTCAGCGAGTTATGGTCTAAACCAGCCTCTTTACATGTACAATGTAAGTAGCACCTTGCTGTCAAACGCTACCCACCCTCTCTATGTCATTTTGGATAGTGCCAGTAGCGTCATCAATGTTTCTTTATGCGCCGAAGATACCAGCGGCAGCACCAAAGATGATATTTATTTTGAGGTCTGGGCGACCACCCAAACAAGCGGGAAATATGGGCCAAGTGGCGCTTCTCCTATTTATACAGCACCTGTTCTGGTTGACGGAACTACCGAAGCCGCAGCCTGTACCTTTACCTCATCGACCACTTCTCTAAATCCTCCCAATACCTATAAATGGGCACCCTCCGATAGTGGTCGAACGGCGGGTGTTTACGAAATTCGTTTGCACAACAATAACAACGACACCTTTTTGCAGTTTGATATTAGTGTCACAGCCAACAAAACGACAAACCCCAACCCTAGCATTGCAGCGGGTCGCTTATTTGCCTATAACTGGTCTTTTGATGCAGGTAATTACAATCAGTCAGAATCAACCGACGCAAACTATTATGTGCTTGTGCCTGGGGGCTACGCCAACACCAATTATGTCTGGCTCTTAGATTTACAAGCTTTTGCTGGCTATGTTTATGACATTATTGCCAACGCACTGGGCGTCATTAAAACCTCGAGCGGAGCCAATGTCGGTTATAGCGTCCCTTTTACTGGCTATACCCTAAACGAACTCTTTCCTATTTATTTGGGTTATCCCGTCAATGCCAAACCTGAACCCATCAGCCCTCCCACCATTAGCAATTACCGCTTTGTAGATAATGCCGGCATAGATCAAACCATCTCACCTGGCTCAACAACCACCATTCAAGATTCTGGCAGCTTTACATTTACCAGCAATGTTCCTGGAACAGCACAAATTATTATTGATGCTAATAAAGATGGCATTTTTGGCAATACCGTTTCAGGTACAGATGATATTTACATTTATAGTCTGGTAGTCACGGGTAGCAACAGTATTTCCTGGGATGGCCGAAATGCTGCGGGTACTGTCTTACCTGATGGCAGTTACAACGCCCAACTCCAGTTAAGAATTGGCGAATACCACTTTGTTTCCGGTGACGCCGAAACCAGCGGGGGTGGCAGTAATGACGGGCTTACCATTTATAGAGCAGCCTCGAGCTCTTCCCTTTCGGGCACTCCTGTTTTTTGGGACGACCTTACCGGCTTTGACCCGGATATTTCAGGTAACGGGGGAAGTAATTTACCTTTTGGCACGACTTCTATTGTAGGCTCGAGCACGGGCTCTTTTAGACATACCTGGGGTAGTTTTACCAGTACCAGCTTTGGTAACGAAAACTGGGTTGATACTTATACCTACGGCCTTTCGAGTTACGCCACCACCCCTGCTGTAATTGAAACGGTAGGCTCAGATACACCAAGCAATTTAGGGGTTGCCAAACAGGCAAGCGTCACGGGTAACACCATTACTCTTGATTTTTATTTAGAAAACTTTTCAGGTTTAAGCATAAGCAGCTTGAATCTAACTGACAATCTGAATACGGTCTTTGGTGCTGGTAATTATAGTGTCACGAGTAAAACCATTGTAAGTGTCAGCTCAGGCTCGAGCCTGAGTTTAAACAGCAGCTACAACGGCTCGACAGTCACAAACTTACTAAACACTAGCAGTACACTGGCGGCTTTTGGCACTGCTCGTTTAAGACTGGTAATCAATTTAAGCACCGCAACCGATCAGGGTTATGGCATAGGAACTTACTACAACTCTGCCACGTTTTCTGGTCTTACGCCTGGAGGCAACGCAGTTTCTGATACCTCTACAGATAGCAGTGACCCCGATGTAGATAGTGTTGCCAGTAACGGTACTAGCCCAGATGGGGGTACTGGCAGCAATGACGGTAACAATTTGGCCAAAGACAACACCAGTCCTACCCTGATTAGCTTAACGACCTATGACTATGGTGATGCACCTGACACCGCAGCAGGTACCAGCACGGGCAATTATCAAACCTTGCGATCTGACGGGGGACCAAGGCATAAACTCGGCAGCAGTATCTATTTGGGTAGCACCGTGACCAGTGACAGCAACGGCTTTGTCGATGGCATTGATAATACGCTAAATGCTTCTGATGATAGTGATGATGGGGTCAGTCTAAACAGCTCGAGCCTTCAGGCACAAAGTTTGGGCCGAGACGCCTCTTATACCCTGAGCATTGCAACGACTGGAACAGGGGTTTTAAATGCCTGGATCGACTGGAATAGAGACGGTGATTTTTTAGATAGTGGTGAGCAAATTGCCACGAACCTTAGCCCTAGTTCTGGCCTTATCAGCCTGGCTATAACTGTACCTGCTACGGCAAGTTTGGGTACAAGCTACGCACGTTTTCGCTATAGCTCGAGCAGTGGTTTAAGCTCAACAGGCGACGCCAATGATGGCGAGGTAGAAGATTATCAGGTCAAACTTATATCCCTTTATGATTTTGGTGATGCCCCTGATACAGCAACAGGTAGCAGTACCGGCAACTATCAAACCTTAAGCAGTGATAGCGGTGCCTACCACAAAATAAACCCTGGTCTGGTTCTGGGTAATAGCAGTGACGGCGATGATGGCAACTTACAAAATAGTAGTGCCAGTGCCGATGATACCAACGGCATAGATGATGAAGATAGCGTAAGTAGTTTTCCCAATTTGTTAAGCAGCAGCTCGAGCTATAACTTAAATGTCACCGTAACCAATACCAGCACAAATCCTGCTTATCTGATGGCCTGGATTGATCGCAATAAGGACGGGGACTTTTTAGATTCGGGAGAACAATCAAGCATTATTCCTGTTGCTACGGGTACGACTAATAGCACCAAAACGCTTAGCTGGACAGGTTTGACAGGTCTCACAAGCGGCACAACTTATTTAAGAATCAGACTTGCAACTGCCAGTTCGTTTGCCTCAACCCCAAGCCCAACAGGTTTTGGCGGTGAAGGTGAAGTTGAAGATTATAGTTTAACTATTTTGAGTGCCAGTCTGAGTTGCCCTGCTGGTAGCAGTCTTATTACCTTGACAGGCTATGCCAGCAGTGTCTACGCAACCTCAGGTAATAACATCAACCCCACATACGCCTTGGGCGCTCCCGACCCTGTTGGAACGACATCTTATTACACCAGTAATTCTGCCGTGTTTTACTATGGCGGTGTTTTAACCCTTGACCTTGGCTACATTCTTCCTGCCAATGCTACGGTCACATTACTGCTTGCCAAGTACTACACTTCCCCTGCAGATGTCACGGTAACTGCTTCTCTTAGTGCCAGTACCTGGTCAGGTTCTACAACCTACGTTCCTAGTATCAGCAATACCAGCCAAAGTTTTAGCTATACCATTCCAAGTGGCGGCGCACGTTACTTGCGCTTTACCAGTACGAGCTCCTCGATTCCTTTACTTGATGGCCTTATTTATAATCAGGTCTGTATTAGTTATGACTATGGGGATGCCCCCTTTAGCTACGGCGACGCTTATCATGCGATTAGCGGAACTTACCGTTTGGGGGCGCTTGGTCCCGACAGTGAAACCAGCAGTTTAAACAGCACGAATGGCGGCAGCAATGGTACAGGCGATGACCTAAATGGTACAGATGATGAAGACGGCGTCAGCTTTGGCACTTTTACCGCAGGTCAGGCAAGTACCATAAGCATAAGTGTTACGGGTAGCGCAGGCTATTTAAACGCCTGGATTGACTGGAATAAGGACGGCGACTTTGGCGACGCAGGGGAGCAAATTGCCAATAATCTGCAAGATAATGCCTCAGGAGATAGTAATGCCAGTACAGGAAGTATTGGTTTAGCCGTGACACCCCCAGGCAGCGTAACCAGTGGCACGAGCTATGGTCGCTTTCGCTGGAGCTCGAGCCCTGGTTTAGCTGCCACAGGCCCTGCCAGTGATGGGGAAGTCGAAGACTATAGTGTCACCCTTGTCAGTAGTCCTGACTTAAGCATTGTAAAAACCATTGATACCAGCCCAGCAGGCATTATTAACGATGCCGATAACAGCGGCAATGTAACGCCAGGAGACACCATTAAATTTACCCTCACGGTTAGCAATGCCAATGCGACATCTAGCAATATTACGGTTAAAGATATTGTGCCAGCTGGCTATACCTATGTTGCAAGTAGTATTGCCGGGGGCAATTTTAGAAATGATTCTAACCCTAGCAGCACAGGGCTCACCTGGACAATTAGTAGCATGACCAGCCCCTCGACCCAGATCTTAAGTTTTAATGCGCTTGTACTTGCAACCTCTAACCCAGCGCAGTATCAGAACACAGCCACCGTAACCGCGACCAGCGCAGATAGTAACTTAAGCAATAACAGCTCATCTGTAACACCAGACATTTTGCGAATTGTCAAATATGTCTGTAATGAAAGTTTACAAGGTGATAGCTCTTGTGATGTAGGTAGCCCCAATGCCAGTGATCCAACAGATGATTTTGAATTTTCCGTTAATGGCAGCCCAGGGGAAACGCTGGTCTACCGCATTGAGTATCAAAACTTTGCCACTGAAGTCCTTAATTTTAATTTTAATGATAATGTGCCTGTCTTTACCACGCTTTTACAAGACAGCTTTTCTCCCAATGCCGAAGTATGGGTAAGTTGTCATGCCCATGGTACGAATGCCAACGCCTATTTAGACCTAGGTGCTGTAACAACCGTTAGTGCTGCTATTACCAGTGCCAGTGTTTGTAATGGATCAATTTTACCCGGACAATCTGGTGCAGTTATTTTTAAAGCTAAAATTAAGTAGTAGACTTAAAGGCAGGATTATTGTTAAAAGTAAGCATCAGCA
>JAHEBB010000011.1:8328-26303 GCA_024642575.1 Trueperaceae bacterium
GCGACCGGGCACTTGGCTGAAAGCTCAAAAACCTGCTCACAGTGTTCGCACCTGAAATGATGGTGATGTCCACGACCAGCAGGTTCATAGCGCGTGGAGTCATTGGGCAAATGCACCGCAATAATCTCGCCTTGTTCCTCTAAACTGCTTAAATTACGGTAAACGGTAGCAATACCCAAACGTTCGTGTTCTTTAGAGGCAAGCTCGAGCACTTCTTGCGGTGTTAGTGGCCCTGGCGCAAGCTCTAAGGCATTTAAAATAGCGCGGCGTTGATGGGTCTTTCGCTGCATAACTCTAATCGTTGGTTATTGACAGCATAGGGCCCAAGGCTCGTCCGCCCAAGAGATGCATATGCAAATGAAAGACTTCCTGATGTCCGTGTTCTTTACAGTTAACAATCAGGCGGTAACCTTTCTCTAATCCTTCTGCTTCTGCCAATTTTCGGGCTACGGTAAAGAGTCTCCCCAAAGCCAGTTCATCTTCATGAGTAACATCGGCAGCAGTAGCAATAGCCTTATTAGGTACGATTAAAATATGGCTGGGTGCTTGAGCATTAATATCTCTAAAGGCCGTCACCAGCTCATCCTGATAAACAATATCTGCCGGAATCTCTTTACGAATAATTTTTGCAAAAATAGTCTCAGCCATAGCTACAGTTTAGCGTGTGAATCTAGCTTAGATTGACCTGTGTTATGACAAAAAATCTTTTAACGCCCGTTAAACATTAAAATGACTTGCCTCATTTTTAAGCTTCGCTTGTCTTTTTGCCTTTAAAGCTAAACCTATAGCCACAATAATGCTTGTAAGCAAGACACTTGCCGCCAAACCCCAACGCAAATAAAATTGCTGCCTAGCAAGGCGACTGGCTTTTAAAAATTCAAAACTTTCCCACCAAGCATTTGCAAGCTCAACGATCATTTCTTCATTTGCCTTGGCCAAACCTCCGTAAATGGGCGTGGGCAATTCATCTTCAAAAAGCAGGGCGCTATAGTAATTTTCAAACTTTAAATCAGGTAAAAGCAGTTCAAAATCAGGCACAACCACTTCGGGTACAGCGCCAACTTGTACCGAGGCTGCATGAACCAGATAAGGTAAATTATTTGTGTCTTTACCCCAGTTGCTGAAATAAAGCACATAAACAAAGCCTTTATCCTTGGCACAGCTTGGTTTTTCCTTATAAGGGATGTCGTACTGATCTAAGGTTTTGAGTAAATCCTTTGCTAAAAGCTGCCGAATGGCGGCTGTTTGTACAGGCTCGAGCGCTTCAGCTTTATCTGAGATAGCAACCTGCACCGAACGGGGTTCTATACAAAGCTCTACGCCGTTTAATTCATTAAAACTAATGGTGTGAGCAAAAGCAATACTGCAAGAAAGAACTAAGCCTGTTAATAGCCAAAAAAACAAACGCACAAAAACTAGGCTAGCATGCTTTTCTTAAGATTTCTGCGAAATTTGTAGGTTTAAAATTTGTAGGTTTAAAAAAGGTCGGGCAAGCTTACCCGACCTCAAATACTTAGAGAAACCTTGCTTTAGTTAGACGCAGAAAGTTGACTATCTAATTCACGAATAGCTTGGGCGATTTCTTCGCTCACACCGTGGCCCAGCTCGAGCCATTCAAGGGCAAGACGGGTATCTTCCTGGCTAACTTTAGCTGCATAAAGAGTTCCTGCATCAAGCTTGCCAGCTTCATCAGCAATAAACTTATAAAGCACACGGTTACTACCGTCATCACCAAAATAGACGGTTTTTTTGTCAGGCATAACCAGAGCACGTTCAATACTTATACGACCCATTGCGTAGTGTTTGACAATCTTTGTACCGATACCCTCGTCAGGCATCACTTCAATAGCGTAACCATAATCAAAGGGGTTGGCTAAACCACCAACCAGCGTATTCATCTCAGAGGCTTCACCTGCCCAGGCATCTGCACTTTCAGCAGGATACTCTTCCCCACTTAGTCCAGTATTCCAGGGCGTTACACTGGCAAAGCAATTGGTTCGTGTACCGTTAACCGAAGAAAAATCAACATATTCCCCTTGTACAACATCCCAGCCCATCTCGCTATTCTGGCGGATGTAGATTTTACTCATACCCCCAGGAACACATTCATAGTTGGTATAGAGATAGCCTTCCGTGGCTGCATCATTGGTAGCTAAGAACATATTACCGTCAAAGTTATTGCAATAAAGCAGGGTTTCTTGGCTGTGCAAAGCACGCACTTCGCCAAACGCTGCGCCTGAGATTTCATTGGGCATCGCGTCACCCGAGCGACCTAAAACTTGATACGCACCCGCGGCAACTCGAGCGACTCGCGTTTCATCCCCTTCGGGCATTGCCAGAGCATCAAAGTCGTCGGTATTGGCATTAAAACCATTAACAACCCCGATTACGCTACGGTTAAAGGGATAAATGTTGTAAGCGTCTGGGTGTTGCACGTTCATAAAAACGGTGCCATTTTTACTGATATGTAAACCGGTTACTTCCGCCCCATCAGGCACGGTTGCAAAACGCTTTAATTCTTGGCTGGCTGGGTCATAGACAAAAACCATATTATTACGGTGATTACCAGTATCTTCGCCAATCCAGACACGGCCTTTGGCATCGACATCTACATTATCGGGGCTCGAGATGGCATCGGCAGCGCAGCGGTCTTTGGCATCTTTGTCATAAGGACCACCTACGACTAAAGGCTCGAGCTTGCCAATGTTGTAATTAGCGTCTAAGTCAGCAACAAAAACCAAACCACAACGGTTTTCTTCAAAGGCAATTGCGCCTTCAGCGTCACTCATAGCTTTAGTCACATCGGTAATTGCCATATAAAGCTTCATGTTTTTCTGATCAATCGCAACGCCTTCCATCTTGTTAAATTCGGCCGTTGCACCTTTAGCCTTCGCCACCTCATAGGTCAAAATAAACGGTGCCGCAGGGTGATCAAGGGGCAAACTAGGAAAGGTCTGACTCCCTGCCCAACTTAAAATTAAAGCGCTCAACAGTAAAAGAGCATTTCTCATTTTATCCTCCATTGCAGCTTAACTGCTTACTTACGCTAAAAGCTTTTTGTCAGCTCAGTGTGAGCTCGAGCTTTAGTGCACCTTTCACAAATTCTGCTTGCTTTCTTTTTGATAATGAATTATCATTAGCGGCGCTATGTCCTTATGGATTTCTCCAAAGCTATTTAACATTATTTTTTTAAAATCCCTACTATTTTCACTCCTTTTTCCCTTTAGCCTAGTCCATGCTCAAGATAAAGGGAAAAGTCAAATGATTTCTTTACCTCAGCTAGAAGCTATCAATCTGGAAGGAAAACCTTTAGCCGTGGTCGCGACCACCAGCATTATTGGCGACATTGTTCATCAAGTAGGCGGGGATGTAATCTTGCTAACCACGCTGATAGCCGCAGGGCAAGACCCTCATAGTTATGAGCCTACCGCACGTGACCTGAGTACGGTTGCCAAAGCGCAGGTTATTTTTGTCAATGGCTGGGACTTAGAAGAAAGCCTTATTAGAAACATTCATAGCGTAACAGATTCCAAAACTGTCGTTGCGGTATCTGCTAATATCGAACCGCTCGAGCTAGGGTATGGAGAACAAGCGGATAGCGGTCACGGTCAAATCGACCCTCATACCTGGTTTAGCCTCAGCAATGTAAAGCAGTGGGTGAGTAATATTCAAATAGTCTTAACGCAACTTGATCCTGCCCATAGCGCTAGCTATAAAAACAATGCCCAGACTTACCTAAATCAGCTAGCCGAACTTGATAAGTACGCTCGAGAGCAGTTAGCCCTTATTCCTGCCTCAAACAGAATACTCGTAACCAATCATGATGTTTTTGCTTATTTTGCTCGCGACTATGAGTTCGAGGTTTTAGGCGCAGTCATCCCTGCACTGAGCACGTTAGCTGAACCCTCAGCACAAGATTTAGCAAACCTGATAAAAACGATGACTTCACATAGTCTTTGCACGCTTTTCACAGAGACTATTAGCAGTGACAAATTAGCCAAAACGGTTGCCGCAGAATTAAAGTCTTGCTCCGAAGTCAAGGTCATTCCGCTTTATACCGACGCCCTTGGTAGTGCAAGCTCAGGGGCAGACACCTTTGTTGCTATGTTCAAAAGCAATATCGACAGCATGGTTACAGGTTTACAACCTTAAAGGCGTTAGACTTTCTTATGTTTCCCCTTGGCTATCAGGATACTGATCATAAACCGGGCACACCCACGCTCGAGCTTAAGCATGTCACGGTAGCTTACAGCGCTATAGGCAGCAGTTTTGCTCAAGATGTGCATTACGCCTTAAAAGATGTGTCCTTTAAGGCCGAAATTGGTGAACAAATTGCCATTATTGGTCCCAACGGTGCAGGTAAAAGTAGCCTCTTAAAACTTATTACGGGCATTATCAAACCTGAATCTGGTCAAATTCTAATGTTTGGTCAGCCTCCCTCACAACATAACTGCATCGCTTATGTACCCCAGCGCAATCAGATTGATTGGTCGTTTCCTGTGACTGTTGAAGATGTCGTTATGATGGGGCGCACACGGCAGATTGGTTTTTTTAGACGTGCCAGGCCCCTAGACAAAGACGTGGTAAAAGCAAGTTTAAAACGAGTCGGTGCCTTAGAACTCGCCAAAAAACAAATTGGTGAACTTTCAGGAGGACAGCAGCAACGCGTTTTTATCGCTCGAGCGCTTGCTTTAGAAACCCATCTTTTACTGTTAGATGAACCCTTATCTGGGCTTGATCTTCCTAGCCAAGAGGCAATTTTTGAAATTCTAGCCAGCTTAAGGCAAGATGGCGTGACCGTGCTTATGGCAACTCATGATCTTAATCTGGCAGCCGAGCGCTTTGATAAAGTCCTACTGGTCAATAAACGCATTATTGCCTTTGGCAAGCCCGAAGAGGTCTTAACAACCGAAAACCTTTTAGCAGCTTATGGCGGAAAGGCTCAAAACAGTCAAATGGCTGTGAGCGCTTGAGAAAGCGGCTTTTTCTCACTACCCCGATTTATTATGCACTGGCTTCTTGACCCTCTACAGTTTGACTTTATTGTCCGCGCCCTGGTTGCTGCGGTTATTGTTGGTATTGTTTGCTCGGTTTTAGGAACTTATGTGGTTTTACGGGGCATGGCCTTTTTTGGTGACGCCTTGGCTCACACCGTTTTACCCGGCATTGCTATTGCCTATCTCATTGGCTGGCCTTTGGCACTAGGCGCACTTGTGTTTGGGCTACTTACTGCCCTTGGGATTGGGGTTTTAACGGAGCAAGCCAATTTGAAAGAAGACACTGCGATAGGCGTTATTTTTGCAGGGCTTTTTGCGCTTGGTGTGGCGCTTTTATCTACCTCAAATAATTATACAGTTGACCTCGCTCATTTTTTATTTGGGAATTTGCTCGGGGTTTCAAAAGGTGATCTCTGGGTCATTGGGCTGCTGGGTGCGATCGTACTTGCTACCCTATTCTTATTTTACAAAGAGCTCCTTGTGATTTCGTTTGATCAGGTTTTAGCCGTTACCTTGCGCTTACCCAGCCGTTTTTTACGCTATCTCTTGCTTATTTTAATTGCGGTTACGGTTGTTACGGCCTTACAAGTCGTAGGCATCGCCCTTATGCTTGCGATGTTTGTTACGCCGGCAGCAACAGCGTCGCTCCTCACTCGGCGCTTACCCAACATGATGCTTGTTTCAGCCCTGATTGGGAGCTTTTCTGGGGTAGCAGGTCTTTATGCTTCATATTATTTGAATATTGCTTCAGGCGCAGCTGTGGTTTTGGTGGCAAGCATTATTTTTATTCTGGTTTTTTTGTTTGCACCTGGTCAGGGTTTTATCTGGCGACATAAAAACAAAACGATCAACCGCTAAGTACTTCCAGGGTTTCTTTGCATTTAACCAACCCTGCCTCAGCACCACCTCACTTTTTGCGTTATAAGACTCCTTGCGAAAGTAGTAACCGCATTCAGAATTTATTGCATTTCCACGAAAGACTGCAAAGGTATCTGTCTCTTTGGGACCGAGGGATTCATTCTGAACCCAATAATGATTAGTGAAATGATTGTTGAAAATGCACTCAGATGTCCATCACTTAACAATACATCTGAGTGAGTAACCTTAAGACAAGCGATTCTCACTTGTCCATCTAGACATTTATAAAACGTATATTTTATTTCCGCTAAAATTAGCTTACAAATTGGTTTTTAACCTTGGAAACAAATACTTAAGAACTACTCAAAAAGCTTGCGAACTGCCAACGAATCCTTTTTTCATTAGGTTGGCTTAAGCAGCAGATTCCAGTCTTTCTAAGCTCTTTTGTTCTGCTGCCAAGCAACTCCTAAACTCCTGTTAGACGGCCATTACTTCAACCCCGCTGTCCTTAATTATAAAAAATGAAGCGTAAAAGAAGCGTAAAAGCTTGAGCGTTTTGATTAATTATGAAGAAAAACACAGACTTTTTGATGCGTTTGAGCCAAAAAATCGGCTCGAGCCTAACAAAGAGCAAAAAGAACCATAAGACTGAGCATTATTTCAAAAGTAGATTTAAAAAGAAATCTCTTCAAAAACTAAATTTCGGTATTCGCTTTTAGGCTTTTAAATTATCCTGATTTAATCAGAAATGGGGTCCAGGCAACTGCACTGCTCGAAACCTTTTATATAACATATAATACCTACGATGCTTTACACTTTAGGAGAGTTAAGATTAACTGGGGATCTTGTTACAAGACCAAAGCTACTTTTACTATTAGCCTATTTAGCGCTCGAGGGTGCTCAAAATCGTCGCCAACTGGCTCTGCTCTTTTGGGGGAGTACGCAAAACCCTATGGTGAGCTTGAGGCTTGCCCTAAGTGAGTTAAGGAAAGTACCTGATTTAATTGAGGCAAACCGCAATCAGGTAAGTACCTCTTTAAAAACAGACGTTGCAGACTTTGAGGCAGCGTTAAGAGAGGGTGATCTGCCAAAGGCGCTCGAGCTTTATCATGGGCCCTTTTTGGACAATCTCAGTTTAGGCTTAGAGGAAGACTTAGAAAATTGGCTTATTGAAACTCGGGAAAGACTCGCACAAAAAGCTGTTGCTCTCCTTTTAGGGCTGGCTGAACAAGCTTTAGAATCAGGTGATTTGGCTTTAGCCGCCAAAAAAGCTGAAGAAGCCTATTTGCTAAAGGCGGCACCCTATCCCTATGGACAAGCTCTAAGCCGCCTGCATCAGCTCCTCAGATCAAGTCAATCTCCTTTGGCAGATAAGCTCGAGCGTGATTATGGTGATGAGCTATTTACAACCGGCACTAGCCCTGATATCACAACGATTAAACCCAATAAGCGCACTGAAAATCCTTACCGCGGCTTACTTGCTTTTCGAGAAGTGGACGCGTCATATTTCTTTGGTCGTGAAGCTGAAATCGCCCTGTTACTGGAACAAGTTACTAGCCCCCCCTATAGCCTTTGCATTGTTGGCAATAGCGGTGCTGGCAAATCATCCCTTGTTTTTGCTGGCTTGCTGCCCAGGTTAAGAGAACAAGGCTGGCTTATTGCCACCCTAAGACCAGGGCGCTATCCCTTTTCAGCTCTGGCACTCAGTTTATTAGAACTAAGCACAGAAAAGCCTGAAGCAGAACTCTTAGATGAGGTTACAGTCCTGGCGGGTCAACTGCAAAACGGTACGCTTAACTTAAATGAGTCATTACAACGTTTAAGCTTAGAAAAGGCTCGAGTCGCCCTTTATGTCGATCAATCAGAAGAGCTTTTTAGTTTAAATGATACCGAAACAGTCGCCCGCTTTCTAACTATTTTGCAAGGTTCTAGCCCAGAGCTTGTCACGATGTTTACCCTTCGGGCAGATTATTTACCTGTGCTTTTAAGCTATCCTGCCAGCTTGAGTCTGATCAGGGAAGCTCAGTACTTACTTGGCCCTATTCAGGGCGAAGCTTTAGCCAAAGTGATTACTGAACCCGCCAAAAAACAAGGAGCTAGCTTTGAACCTGGTCTAACTGAGCGTATCCTTAACGATTTAACAGGACAAAAAAACAGTTTGCCGCTTTTGGCCTTTACCCTTATGCAACTTTGGGAAAGGCAAGAAGGCAATCTGCTTAAGCATGACAGCTATGAAGCCATTGGTGGCATAGCTCAGGCACTGGTACGCCATGCCGAAGAGAGTTTTGCCAAATTAAGCCTTGAAGAACAGCAGCAAGCAGAATTAGTTTTCTTACAGTTGGTAAACCCAGGTCAGGGTCAAGCTGATAGCAAGCGAGTTGCCTATGCCCATGAATTAAAAGAGCACTGGTCTACTGTCATTAATAAGCTGGCGTCTTATCCTGAAAGACTTTTGGTGATTGGCTTAGATGAACAGGGTGAAACCGTCGAGCTTATCCATGAGGCTTTAATTGATAACTGGGCAAGGTTAAAAAACTGGATTAACACTTACCGAGGATTTCGTAGCTGGCAGGAACGCTTTAGACAGTATTTGCGTTTGTGGGAAAGGCAAGAGCAAAATCAGGATTTGCTGCTACAAGGCTATCTTTTACAAGAAGCTGAGCAATACCGACACGAACGCCCAGACTTCCTTTCAGGTCAAGAAAAAAGCTTTATTGACAAAAGTCTGGAAAAGCGAGCGCTCGAGCTAGAGCAAGAAGACCAGCAAAGAAAAGCACAATTAAATACACTCGAGCAACTTGCTGAGCAAGAGCGCACCTTGCGTCAGGCCGATACCAATCGCATCCAGACACAACGCGTCTTTATTCGCTGGTTAGGTGGCCTAGGCTTTCTGGCTGTTTTTTTTAGTCTTTTTGCCCTGAGTGCTCGCAACAATGCCGTAACAACCACCCATCGCCTGAGCGAACAGCAAGCCCAAAATCAAAACCTTCTCGCCGAACTTCTTAGTGAAAAAGCCGCGGTCAATCAAGCTAATTTACCCGAGCAAAGCATCTTGTTATCGCTAGAAGCCAATAGTCGGGCCAGCACGTCACGCACCCAGCGTATTACTGAGGCAGTCTTGCGTCAGGTAGTGGCAGAAACCGTAGGTATTCGACTGGCTCATCCCGATAGGGTTCTGGCGGCTTGCTTTAGTCCAAATCAGGACTTTTTTGCTACGGCGGGTCGCGGCAATGCCATCCGCATTTGGAGTCTTAAAAATGTTTTGGCTAGCAGCGACCCAAAACCTGTAAGCACTACTGAAACGCCGGGTGGCGACATCAGTGCCTTAAGCTTTAGTAACAACGGTCAATGGCTACTAAGCACAAGTTTTGATGGCAGCCTAAGCCTATGGGACGCAAGCAAGTTGCCTGAACTAAGTCTGATTCAAAGCTTTAAAGAATCAGATCAGGCATTATTAGCAGTACAGTTTAGTCCCGATAGTCAAAGCTTTGTAGCCGCCAGTCGTGACCATGTTTTGAGATTATGGCATCTCAAAGATAATTGGACGCTCGAGTCTAAAAGCCCTGACCTTGGTGCGCCGGTGCAAAGCGTACGGTTTAGCCCAGATGGCAGCTACCTTGCCGCAGGTACTAACAGTGAAAAGGGTCAGGTTTTTCTTTGGCAATCCTATGATCTGAGTCAAGCTGCTAATCAGCTCGAGCTGGCAAATGGAGTCCGCTCTTTGGCTTTTAGTCCTGATCTTAAGTATCTGGCGATTGGTGATCAAGAAGGCAAGATAACCCTTATAAATCCCCAAAGCCCTAATTTGCCGCCCCTAGTGCTTGCCGCTCATGACGAAATGGTTGTCGGGCTTAGCTTTAGCCCTGAACGAACATGGCTAGCTAGCAGCAGCCGTGATCAAACAGTCAAACTCTGGTTTTTAGATGATCTTGCTAGCCAAGATTTGCCTCGTCACCTGACGTTACATGCCCATGAAGACAAACTTGGTGAAGGGCTAGACTTTAGCCCTGATGGTCAGTATTTGCTAAGTACCGGCTGGGATAATGCGGCTAGACTCATCTCTATGGCTTACCCTGGGCCAGATTTAAGCGTCTTACCGCTAAACAGTCCTGCAAGAAGTATTGCCTTTAATCAAGCAGCAGACCGCCTGGCTCTTGGTAATCTGGAGGGTGAGGTTCAAGTTTATACCCCCCATAACTTAAGTCTAGCCCCGCAAGTTTTAGGCAAGCATGATAGTTGGGTTGAGCATATTGGCTTTAGTCTAGATGGACAACAGCTCGTTTCTACAGGCGATGCTAGCAAGGGTGAAGCTAATACCGTCCTTATCTGGAAGCTGGGTTCAGAAAGTCTCTCGGCCACCCATATACAAAGTCAGCAAGGCACTGTCTTTTCTGCAGCCTTTGGCTTAGATAACACAGTTCTGGCAACCGCAGGTGAAAATCAAAGTATCGCCCTTTGGGATTTAAGAAAACCTGGCGCTCCTCTTATTCTTGGCCCTTTTGAAGATATTGTTACTGATTTAATTTTTAGTCCAGATAAGCATTTCTTGGCGAGCAGCAGCTTTGATAAAACCTTAAGACTCTTTGACACAAGCAAAGCGTATGCCAATCAAACGCTTGATTGGGGGGAGCCCCTAAGAGCCGTCGCCCTTAGCCCAGATGGTCATTACCTTGCAGCAGCAAGCTGGCAAGGAGGTGCTTTTTTGCAAGACTTAGAGCAGCTCGACAAACCCGCCCTTAAAATTCCAGGAGAAACAGGCTCGAGCTACGCTATTGCCTTTAGCCCCGATAGTGACTGGCTGGCCATCGGTAATGACAATGCAAGTATTACGCTGACCCGTACTCAAACACCTCTAGAAACCTTGACTTTAAGGGGTCATAGCGACGTGGTATGGTCACTCAGTTTTAGCCCTGATAAGCAGTGGTTAGTCTCTGCTAGTGCCGATGGCAGCCTAAGGTACTGGTACCTTTCTTTTGACCGAGTCAAAGAGCTCGCCTGCAAAAAAGCAGGGCGCAACTTATCTCAAGAAGAGTGGCAAAAAGTCTTTGGTACTGAGCCTTATAAGGCAAACTGTAGCTTTACAACTCCCCAAGCGTCGAGATAACGCTGTCGTCAATACCCGCTTTACGTAAAGGCATTTTGACATCTGAGCCTAGATTAGCTACATAAGAAACAAGAAGGTCTGCTGCTGTTTTAGGCACAAATCTGACTTTGCCAAGGGCAGCAGGTAGTATGCAAGACTCTGCTCTGGCTAAGGTTTCAACACCCCCTTCATAGTGAAGGTCAAGAGCATCACCCAAATTGCTTATAACTCGGCATGCCGTAGCAGGAATCTGATAAGAATAAGGTTCTGAAAATGCCCAACGCTCTAGGGCAAAGTGTGGCCCAGCGCAGCACATGGTTTTCTTGATCGCTCCTTCTTCAAACACCAGTCCCGCATTGGGTTTAGGGTTGTAGTGTCTACGAAGCTCAGTTAGCGTTTCACGAATATTGGCATCCCAGATAGCTTCAGCGTAACGGTTACCGTAAAGGTCAGAGGGCATTACTGTTTTGCCTAAATCGCTGGTTTGCTGCACTTCAAAAATAAGCGTATCGGGGCCAAAAGCATGAATAATCCCAGCGGGCACATAGACGGTATCCCCTGATTTGATTGCCATACGTGGCATAACTCGGTCATAATCTTCGGCTTTAAATGCCTCAAACAACTCGGCATCGCTATAGTCTTTTTTTAAACCTGCCAAAATGCTGGCACCTTCGGCAGCCCAAATGATGTGCCAAGCTTCAGTTTTTCCATTTGGCTCATGGTATTTACTAACGGCCGTTTCATTATCGGCATGCAGGTGTACAGGCAACATATGAGAAGCGTCAAGGAATTTACAAAGTAAGGGAAAATGCGGCCCACGCCAACCCTGACCCACCAATTCATCAGGATGGGCTAGCGTTACCTCGTGTAAGGTTTTACCAGCAAATCGGCCATTTAGAACCGTTCCTGTCGTATCTTTATAGTCACTTATTTCCCAGGTTTCTGACACAATACCCTCTGGTGCATTTGCCTTTCCAAGTTTTTCAGGAATCAGTCGTTCCCCAAAGGAATACGTGCGCACATGATACGAAAGTTTAAGCGGATACCACATTATTAACCTCCAAAAGCACTGCCAGCGTTTTATTTATCTTACCCTTTAGGCTTTGCTGATGCATCAGCAGCTCAAGTACTTTTTCAACAAGGCCTTAAGTATAGGTCTAAGATGGGCTATCCGTCAGAATAATACCCAGCCTTGTTTTAAGCTTAAGGTAATTGCCCCTACGCAAAACCTGGTTGCCGACCTCTATACTTCACTAGCTAGGTTCGGTGTTTTGACTAGAGGCCATCATCCTGGCAAGCGATTCTGCCTCAAAGATTAGACCTCTTGCAAAAGTCCAGATGGGTTGCGATTCTTATTAGCCCTAAGTTTGCACATTAAACATGATGTATCTGAATTCAGTTGATACTTTCGCAACCAATCTAGTAAAGGAAGTTTTATGTCTTACTTAATTCGCGGTATGGCCGCCAATGGCTCTATTCGCGTTATTGCCACCGATACTACGAGTCTTGTTGAAGAAGCTCGTCAGCGTCATGGCACATCAGCAACCGCTACGGCTGCCCTTGGAAGGGCGCTTTCCGGAAGTTTACTGCTTAGTCATGTGCTCTTAAAAAACCACCAGGATAGACTCACCGTGCGGTTTCGCGGCAATGGTCCTTTAGGTGGCATTATTACAGATGCAGGTCTGGATGGCGGAGTACGCGGCTATGTCATTAACCCCACTATTGACCTACAACCGCGCAACGATGGCAAACTTAATGTAGGCGAGGCGGTGGGGCAAGGTGAACTTGAAATTATACGCTCACACGCCCCTTATGGCGACCCTTATAGCAGCAGTGTCAGGCTGGTAAGCGGTGAAATTGCTGAAGATTTTGCTATGTTTCTAGCACAATCTGAGCAAATAGGTTCAGCCGTTTTACTGGGTGTTTATCTTGAAAAGGGGCGAGTTAAACAAGCTGGCGGCGTTCTTTTACAAGCTTTGCCTGATGCCGAAGAAAGTGCACTTACTTTGCTCGAGGCTAACCTAAGGGCCTTTGGTCAACTAACCGAGGCCATGAACCGCATATCTCTACTAGAAATTTTAGAAGAACTTTGCTGGGGTATGGGCTTTGAACTCTTAACCGATGACGCTCTACCCGTAAAATTCGCGTGTCGCTGCTCAGAGCAAAAAGCGCTTGACGCGATTGCCTATTTCAGCCCTGAAGAGCGGCAAAATATGATTGAAGAAGATGGCGGCGCTGAAGTCGTTTGCCACTGGTGTAACGAAAAACGCTGGCTCGAGCCAGCGCAAATTAATAGCATTTCCAGGAATGAAATTCGCTGCCCTGATTGCGCTACCCTTTGGTACCGTGAAGGTCAAGCAACCATGATTCGTGATGATGAGCGTTGTTCCTGCGGCAGGCTAATTATGCTGCCTGCTTAGCAATAATATTAAGTTCAGGCTTTAGCTAAAGGGCGCAGCTTTTAGCTTAGCGACTTTATTATTTCTGCAATGGGTTCGCGCTCGAGCCTTGCCAAAAAACCAAGCAAACTTTCTTTTAGTCCAGCAATCTCCCGAAAATCTTGTTGCCAAAGTGCCTGATTGCCTAGTACTTCAGCAACTGTCTCATCCAAACTGTCTTGCGCCCATACACCCTGCCACCAGTTAAGCAAGTCGGCATCATCTTTAACTGGGGTAGCTTCCCCCTGCCAGCTACCTTTATAAAAACGAATCAGACAGGCAAAGGCAAAGCAAATACGCTCAGGAACTTTACCCATCGTTTGTGTGTAACCAAGCAAGCTAGGGAGCAGTCGGGTGCGAAACTTAGCGCTCGAGTTAAGGGCTATCGCACTTAGCTGATGCTTTAAACTGGGGTTTTCAAAACGCTTTAGGGTTGCCTCAGCAAAGTCTAAAAGTTCATCCTTGTCAAAATCTAGGGTGAGGATAACTTCTTTTTGTAGCAAATTTTTAACGAAAGTACTTAGCTCAGCATCCTTCATAACCTCATCAACTGTGCGACATCCTTTTAAATAGCCAACAGGCACCATAGCGGTATGTGCACCATTTAAAATGCGCACTTTGATTTCACGGTAAGGTTTCAGGTCTTGGGTAAAGGTCACATGCAGAGCAGTTCGCTCCGTTGGAAACTCTGCTTTGACATGCTCAGGTGCTTCAATAACCCAGCTATGGTAAGCCTCACCTCTGACTAATTGATAATCTTCAAAACCTAAGTCTTGGAAACTAGCTTCGGCGTCTGTGGGAAAGCCCGTAACAATGCGGTCAACCAGCGTATTGCAAAACCAATTCTCTGTTTCTAGCCAATGTTTAAACGCCTCGCCCAGATGCCATAAATCAGCATATTTAAGGATGATGGCTTTGAGTTCACTGCCGTTATCTTCAATAAGCTCACAGGGCAAAATAATGCAACCTCTGTGACCTGAACGAAATCGCTCAAACATAAAACGGGTCACTTTGGCAGGAAAACTCTGGGGCGGCGCATCTTCAAAGGCATCCTTGGCACTAAAACGAATACCGCTTTCGGTCGTATTGGAAAGAATAAATCGAACTTCAGGTTGTCTGGCAAGCTCCAGAAATGCCGCAAAATCTTCATAAGGACTTAAGGTGCGACTTATGCAGCGAATCAGCCGCGTTTCCGTTTTTAACTGACCTCCATCACTGCTTTGCAATTGCACATGGTAAAGCCCATCTTGTTTATTGAGCTCTGTGTAGCTACCGCCTGCTGTAGGTTTAACTATCACCACGCTGCCAGCAAAATCCGTCTCATCATTTAAGATGTCAATGGCCCAATCGGCAAAGGCTCGCAAAAAATTACCTGCGCCAAATTGCACGACCTTTTCAGGGTAATTAGGCTTGGAAATGTTTGATTTTGATAGTGCTTTCATAAAAACTCCAAAGGTATTTAAACCTTTTTCTTAAGCCAGCTCGAGCCCATACCACTCGAGCGCGTTTTTAGCAAAAATGTCTTCTTGTTCCGTACCTGAGAGTCGTGAGATGAAACTCTGACTTAAGTCCATGACCTCTTGATAAGTTCCTGCAACCGTGCAAACAGGCCAATCCGAGCCAAGCATAAGCCGCTTTGGTCCAAACACCTCAAACACTGTTTCTACATAAGGTTCAAAGTCTTTAGCCTGCCAGTTTTGCCAGTTGGCCTCAGTCACCATACCCGAGAGCTTGCAACTGACGTTGGGACATTCAGCTAACTTTTTGATGTCTTTAGCCCAAGGCTCGAGCCTGCCCTCTTTAATCAGTGGTTTTGAAATATGGTCAAGAATAAAGACCTGTTCAGGAAACTTCTTAACCAGTTCGGTGGCTTCTTTTAGTTGATGGTGAAGCGTCAAAAGGTCATAGCGCAGGTCAAACTTTTTAAGTTTAGCCAGGCCATTTTGAAAGCTTTTTTGCAGCATAAAGCCTGGAGCTTCGCCTTGAATGACATGCCTCACGCCGACAAATTTGGGGTGGTTATGGTAGCGCTCGAGCATTTCCTCTAATCGCTCACTCCTCAAATCCACCCAGCCCACTACCGCCTTGATAAAGTCATGTTTATTAGCAAGGTTTAACAGCCAATCCGTCTCGGCTAAGCTCTGTCTGGCTTGCACTGCTACCGAACCCGAAAAACCTTCGGCCTTTAAAAGAGGGGCTAAGTCCGAAGGCAAAAAGTCACGCTGTAAAACAGCCATTTCGCTACTTATCCAGTCGTACTCTATAGCGTCATAGTGCCAAAAATGTTGATGGGTATCTAGCTTAAGCATCATGAGCCTTTAGGAACGGAACCTGGATCGTTGTTTTCAAGGCGACCCTCGAGCCAGTGGCTATTTTTTACAGGCTCGAGTAGGCGCTGAACCTCTGCTAAAAACGTTAAGTCAGGCTGAGTGTCCAGCGCTGCCAAATTTTGCTCAACCTGTTCTACCGAAAACATACCGACCAGCGTACTGCTGACATAAGGATGTGCCAGCGCAAACTGCATGGCCAAGAGCGCAATATCCTTACTTTGTTGCTGACAATACTCGGCAGCTTCCTTAGCCTTTTGAATAACGCGCTTAGGCGCAGGATGCCAGTCGGGTGCGCCCAATTGAGTAAGCGCACGCATATGCAAAGGTGACGCATTGATAAGCCCTAAACCCTTTTCTTTAGCAAAGGGCGTCAGAACATCATCCAGCGAAGTATCGAGTAAATTGTAGCGGCAATACGACAAGATAGCGTCAATCTGCGAAAAAGCCTCAGCAACCTTTTTAAGATTATAAAGCGGATAGCCCGTAATACTGATAGCCCGAACATGACCTGCCTGCTTAAGTTCCACAAGAGCAGGGAGTGTTTCGCCAATAATTTGCTCGCTATTACCAAATTCAATGTCATGAACTTGCAAAAGGTCTATGTGATCGGTTTGTAGTCGCCTAAGGCTTTCTTCAAAGGAGCGGTTAACCCTAAGTGCAGAAAAATCAAAATCGGTCTTGTCATAGCGACCCACTTTAGTCGCTAAAATGACTTTATCGCGGTAGCCTTTTAGTGCTTTGCCCAAACGCTCCTCTGATAAACCGCGACCATAGTAGGGCGCCGTATCAAAGTAGTTAATACCTCTTTCAATAGCATAGTGAACCGCACGAATGCCTTCGTTTAAATCTGTTTCACCAAATTCATTGCCCAAAGGAGAAGCCCCAAAGCCAATGATGGAAAGCTCGAGCCCTGACTTACCTAACGGCTTATAGCTCATCTCGACCATTTAAAGCGAAACTCCCAAAAGCCCCCGACTAATTTGAAAATCGGCATTGCCCAAGGCTGTGAGTTTAGGCTCGAGCGTGCCTGATAGCAACGCTGCTAATTGTCTAAGTATACTTTCTGAATCACCCATAAGCCCATCAATATCTTTGGGGTACCGTGCCAACACCTCAGCATCAGCAGCAAGTTGCAACATAGGAATCATAGGATGATTTTGCTGTGGATGGTCAGCCACGCAAGCAAGTATCGCGTCAACCCCTGTTGCACCCAGACCCGTCAAAGCTTCAACCCAATGCTCGGTTGGACTTTCCATGATATGAAATCCCCCAGTTTGAGCCCTTTGACCATAAGCCAACGTGGGTTCAGGTAGGTGTTCAAAAACGTCATTTTGGAATACCCCTGTTTTTATTACAGAGGTCGTTTCTGGCATAATCACCGTACCACCAGCCGAAACCATTTGTTTGCTCAAGTGTGCCAGCGCTTCTATGGCGTTATTAGGCAAATCACCTGAAACCATTATGCCTAGACGTAAATCTTTTAGGCTACCAGTAACCCTTGCACCCACACCCTCTTGAGCAAATCTTTCTTTAAACCAGGTCTCCACTTTTTCTCTCGCTAAAGAAATGCCCCCATCAAGCTGAATACTTGCCCAACCATAGCCTGTTGAGTCAAGGTTCAGACTTTCAATCGCCTGCTTCATATAGTCGTTATGGGTTTTCTCGCAACCATGCTCAAGCAAAAACGCACTATGAACCGAGGGGTGAGTTAAATAGCCTAGCAGGGTTCTGGCATAAAGTGCTTCTGATTCACCGCTCGAGACCCCACAACCCTCAGTATGAACCAGTGCTACAAATTTTGAAATACCGCCCTCTTTAACAAGATAAGACTTATCCAAATGGCTGGCAATCATGCGGCTAATCTGCCCTGAGCAAAGACTGGTTGGCAAAATCAGTGCCAGTTGCCGACTACTGATACCTCGCTCAGTTTGAAAGCCTTCAAAGCTAAAATCAGGTAAGTCTCTCTCTTGTTTTATAGAGATGGGCTTACCACTTGGCAACTGTCTATTTTGCAACGTTTTAAGCTGGCTAGCATCTTGCTGTTTCCAATTACGCCAGAGTTGAAGCTGGGCATGCTGCGCCTTTTCACCTACGGTTCGTTCACCTGACACAACACGTACGGTTAAATCAAGCGTTTCCTTGCCCACCTCATCCATTGGCGTGCCATCGAGATAAGCTCCCGCATTGACATCCATATCTTTTTCTAAAAGCTTAAAGCGCTCGCTGGTCGTTACAATTTTGATAGTGGGTACAAAAGGGAAGTTAGTAA
>JAHEBB010000012.1 GCA_024642575.1 Trueperaceae bacterium
TTCTTGCCCTTCCGCCAATTCAGCAAAGCCCAGAGTTAAGGCTTCAGTAGGGCTAAGTCCGGCACTAAAAAAAGTGCGCCAAGTTACCTGACCATGCAGATCATCGTTCCAGCCATCAGGCGAAGCTTCTGCCAAAGATTTGACAAGCGGTTGAATTGACATAAGAGAATATTATAATCAGGTAAAATGCGCTTTAGATAGTACCCTCAGTGTGAGAAAACTTATAAAAGTTTAGCCCTCAAGTTTAGCCCTCAAGTTTTAAACCATGAACCCTACCTCGCGCCACTATTACAACAACACGTTAAGCCCTCAAAGAATTGATAAATTTCTTTGTGAAACTCTTAACATTAGTCGTAAAGAAGCCCTAAAACTCCTGGAGCAAGATGTCGTAAAGCAAGAAGAAAAAACCCTTTCAGAAAAAGACAAAGGGAAGTGGCTCGAGCCAGGAGATTTTCTAGAGATACAAAGCCTTCAGCCCCTCTTAGGCAAGATTCGGTCTGAACCCCAAAACACGCTAGGTACCTTGTATAAAGATAACAACTTTTTAATGATTGATAAACCTGCGGGCATGCCTGTTATGCCACTACAGCCTGATGAACTGGGGACAGTTTTAAACCATATTGTGGCTAGCCATCCTCAGATTCAGGGCGTAGGCGAAAAGGGCTTAAAAAGCGGTGTCGTACACCGCTTAGACAATGATACGTCGGGCTGTCTTATGCTTGCTTTAAATCAGGCAGCCTGGCAAGAGGCAAGAACAGCCTTTAAATTGCACAAAAGCCAAAAGATATATAGAAGCCTTGTTGCAGGTCAGGTTAAAAAAGAAGGTCATTTTGAGGCTCATCTTGAAATAACTCAACACAAACCTGCCAAGGTCAAAGTGGTTACAGAACCCAGCAAGCAGAGTCGTCTTTGCACTTTAAGCTGGAAAGTTATTGAGAACTTTGCCACAGCCAGCCTGCTTGAAATCAAACTTGAAACGGGGTTCTTACACCAAATCAGGGTAATATTTGCCCATCTTGGTCACCCTGTTTTAGGAGATGCGCTTTACGGTGAGGCATCGTCTAGCCTGCTTGCGCCAAGACAGATGCTGCACGCCTATTCTTTAAATGTTTTAGGGATTCATGGCAAAAGTCCTGAGCCTAAAGATTTCCAAAACGTCCTTGCTAGTTTGCGGCAAACGCAAAAAACCCCAACCAGCTGAAGTGGTTTGCCGTAACCATAAGCATGTGGTTTTGTTTCAACAACCCGAAACCCCTAAGCTTACGGCGCAAGCATTTCTGGAACTGCAAAAGTAAGACTTTTGTGATACCTCAAGCGTCAAACTAGAGAGGTGCTGGGTAGAAGAGCTTTAGTGTTTTGTGGTTTTGTTTTTGGGCTGCTAAGTTTAGGGCTTTACTTTACCATTTCTCAGTTTTTTTTACCTTACATTTCTAAGCTCGAGCTTCTGGGGTTTTCCTTACTGGCAAGTGCCTTTGTCAGCAGCGCTTTGTACTGGTTTTTTTACAAATCTTACCTCGAGCCTTTAGAACAGTTTCAAACCATCCTGGGTCAATTAGCCAAATCAGGTAAGGCTTCTGAACGACTTCAAATAGCGTCTAGCAGCAGCTTTAGCAACTTAAGTCAGAGTATTAACCAGATTCTTGACACCTTTGAGCAAACCCAAAAAGAGCTTAAGTCCAATGAAACCCGCTACGCTATTGCAGCAGCAGGTACCAATGATGGTCTGTGGGACTGGGATTTAAAAACCGATACGATTTATTACTCGCCACGCTGGAAAACCATTCTTGGTTTAAATAACGGCTTTCAAGATACAAGCCCAGATGCCTGGTTTGAGCGCATTCATAAAGACGACCGCGCTCGAGTCGAAGAGTCTTTAAAAGCTCACTTGGCAGGCAAAAGTGACTGGTTTGAGTCTGAGCATCGTCTCTTACATGAATCTGGTCAATACTTTTGGGTGCTTAGCCGAGGCGTTGCCATCTGGCAAAATCAAAAGGCGATCCGCATTGCAGGTTCTCTCACGAATATGAGCAAACGGGGCTACTTTGACCCCCTTACCGACTTGCCAAACCGCAGCCTTTTAGAAGACCGGTTGCAGCATGCCTTTGCCAAAGCCAAGCGAGATAACAAGCGCAAAGTTGCCCTTTTGTTTATGGATTTAAATCGCTTTAAAATCATTAATGATAGCTTAGGTCATCAGGTTGGCGATAAGCTGTTACAAGAACTAGCCCAGCGACTCATCTTATGTGTACGCAGTGGCGATACCGTTGCACGTTTAGGTGGGGATGAGTTTGTCATCTTGTTAGAAAACCTAGAAAGTAACGCGGCTCTCATGCATATCGTAGACCGTATCCAGCGCTATATTTGCTCAGACTTTATGATTGAAAGCCATCATATTGTAAATAGCAGTAGCATAGGGGTTATTCCAGACATTAGTCTTTATGAAGATAGCACCGAGGTCATGCGCAACGCTGATATTGCTATGTACCACGCCAAAAACGCCAAACTGGCTTATGCGATATTCGATCCTAAAATGCACAAAAAAGTGGTAATAGAGCAAAAGCTCGAGATCGAATTAAGGGCAGCCCTCATGAAAGGTGAGCTCTTTTTACTTTATCAGCCCATTTTGCGTCTCGATGAACAAACTGTCGATAGTTTTGAGGCACTCTTGCGTTGGCAACACCCAGTTAAAGGGCTCATCTCACCTGCTGACTTTATTCCGATGGCCGAAGAAACAGGTCTTATCGTACCTTTAGGTGAGTGGGTTTTACGCGAAGCCTGCATGCAGCTTCAAAGTGACCAACCTAACGAAAAAACAACGGTTAGCGTCAACCTTTCGGGTAAGCAATTAGCTCAGCCCGACTTGCTCGAGCGTATCACCATCATTTTAAGAGACTCAGGTTTAAAGCCCCAAAGATTAAAGTTAGAAATAACTGAAAGCGCAATTATCGAAGATCCAGAAAGAATTTCAGACCTGCTCCATCAGCTCAAAGCCTTGGGTGTGCAGTTATGCCTTGATGACTTTGGCACAGGCTATTCGTCCTTGAGTTATCTCAATAAATTGCCGCTTGACGTCTTAAAAATAGACCGTTCCTTTATTCAGAACATGGTGACCGATACCCGTAGTCTTGCACTGGTTAGAACCATCACCGACATGGCAACCCAACTCGGTATGAAAGTTGTACCTGAAGGCATAGAATCTATTGAACAGGTTAATTTGCTGCAAAGCTTAAACTGCCACTATGGACAGGGCTTTTATTTTTCAAAACCTGTTAGTTTTGAAGAAGCTAGGCTTCTCCAGCCAAAACTTGTTCAGCCGTTAATCAGGGCTTAGCTACTTTTACAGACTCGAGCACCGCAAAATACGCCGACTGATTAAAGTCGGTATAAGCACCCTTTAAAGCCACACTGCCCCCTTGTAGACTATGCACTTTGTTTAACTGATAGCCCGTTAACTTGACTTCGGCAATACCTATTTGCGATGTCTGGACAAAACCTGTAGCTTCTAAAGGAAAACTAATAGCAAATTGACTTGCCCCTAAAGCAACAAACTCAAGATCAACCGCATCATCTAAAAGGCAGGAATCATCAACTTGACGGCTAAGCTCTTCAGAGAGTTGGGGTTCAGTGTTTAAATTAGCCTGTTCAGCAAGTACGTTTATAACACTCTCAAGCACCGTTTTATCAGTACAGATAAGGGCTGAAGTATGAACCGTGTTTCCTACGGTTTCAGCGGCAAGTGCTTCATGAGTCTCAAGACCTGCAATCACCTTAACGGTCTCCTGAGCTTGGACAAATCCGAGTAGCAAACACATCAAAACAAAGATTACGCTATTTTTCATCATTTCCCTTTCCTTGGAATAAGTCTAAAAACTACCTAAAATCTTGTTAGTCTCAATTATCGTTACTCTCATTCATTCTGCAAATCCAGAAGACCTCCTTTTTTACCTTTAAATCCAGCTTTGGTAAAAAGCTAATGAACCTATTTTTTTTCGCTACATAATCAAAAATAATGTAGCAAGCTCCGCTATAGAGCCTGAGAAATAAACTTATGGACACTTCAGTTTAGCGGATTTTGGTCATGCGTGTGTAAACTCTTAAGGTGAAAACAAAAAACACCTATCTATGAAGACAGGTGTTTGTGCAAATGTTCTAAAATCTATTAAGGCAAATAACAGCGCATTAAAGTTCCATGACCACTAAAGCTCAGTTTACCTAAAGCCGCAGGTAAAACAAAGGAATCTGCCTGTTTACCTGTCAGGCTCGAGCCGCCTGCCTTAATGGTAATCTCGCCATCCAAAATTGTTATAAGTTCCAAACTTGCCTTTGAGGTTTGATGCTCAACTTCAGCGTCAATTTGCCATTTTTCAGCTATAAAATGCTCCGAAGCGACCAAACTGGTTACTTTATCTGAAAGGTGTTTAGGTTTAACCTTAGCATTTTCACCTGGAGTCAAGTCGCTGACCTCAAGCGCTTTATCCACGTGCAAATCGCGGAGTTTGCCTGACATGTCACGACGATTAAAATCATAAAGACGATAGGTGATATCACTTGATTGCTGAATTTCAAAAAGAAAAATACCTTCACCAACAGCGTGTACGGTACCTGCCGGGTTAAAAATGACATCCCCTGCCTTGACGGGTACGGCATTTAAGTGCTGCTCGAGCCTGCCTTCTTTAATCGCAGCGCGAATCTCATCATGACTTAGCTCATCCTTAAAACCCCAGATAATACTGGCACCTGGTTTTGCGTCCATGATGTACCAGGCTTCAACTTTGCCCAAATGACCTGTCTCGGCTTCTTTACTTAGCGCGTATGCGTCATCAGGGTGAACCTGAATAGAAAGCGCCTGATCTGCATCAAGGAATTTTGCTAGTAAGGGTACTTTTGTGCCGTAACGTTTGGTACTTTTGCTCCCTAGCAAAGGTTCGCCAAGTTCATCTGCCAGCGCTTGCAAGGTTTTGCCCTTGTGACTACCATTTTCAATACGATTTTCCGAATAAACCAGCCAAGCTTCGCCAATCGGGTCAGCTGTTTGTAGATTTTTAAAGCTGGGAACAAAGTCTTTTAAGCGAGTTCCTCCCCAAAGGCGCTCACTCGGACTCGGGCTTAGTTTTAGAGGGTATAAGGTTTCCATCTCAAGGCGTTTTTAACACAGTTTAAAGCTCGAGCCTGCGAAGCTTCATACACCTTAGGAATTAGGCTGGCAACTTCTTCCCAGGATTCATAATGCCTTTAGGGTCAAAGGCTTTTTTGATAAGTTTCATATAGTCAAGCGAAAGGCCGTGTTCTTCTTTCATATATTTAAGTTTCCGTATACCGACGCCGTGCTCACCGGTACAGGTTCCGCCAAGGCTTAATGCCTGAACAATCATTTCATGACCTGCAAGCTCGAGCCGCTCCATACCCGCTTTATCATCGGCATCATAAAAAATCAGCAGGTGAAAGTTGCCATCGCCGACATGACCCACAATAGAGGCTTCAAACCCTGCCTTCCTATAGGCTTCAAGCGAGGTTTCCACTGCCTCAGGAAGTTTTGAAATGGGCACCGTTACATCAGTGGAGATGCTGCTCTTACCTGGATTAAGCGCCAGACAAGCATAATAGACCGTATGCCTTGCCTGCCACAAAATTTGCCTTTCTTTGGGGTCAGTGCTTGACTCAAACGCTAGCGCCCCATGATCATGAGCCAGCTCTTTGGCTAGCCTGGCATCAGCAATAACCCCTTGCTCATTCCCGTGAAACTCAAGAAAAATAGTGGTTTCTGCTGGATAGTTTGTACCGTTATAGGCATTGGTAGCTTTGATGCTATAGGCATCTACGAGTTCACAGCGGGCTATAGGCAAACCCGCCTGAATCAGACTGGTTACAAACTCAATTGATGCTTTCATAGTTTTAAATGGGACTCGAGCTGCACTTGCACTCTCTGGCAAACCCACCAGTTTTAAACTCACTTCGGTAATAATGCCCAGCGTACCCTCAGCGCCGCAAAAGAGCCGTTTCAGGTTATAACCGCTCGAGCTTTTTCTAGCCTGCGACCCTGTCCTAATTAGTTCACCTGTTGGCGTTACCACTTCTAGAGCCATAACATAATCAGAAGTTACGCCGTAGCGCACTGCCATGGTACCCGAAGCGTTGGTGGAAACCATGCCACCAATCGAGGCATGCGCCCCTGGGTCAATCGGGAAAAAGAGTCCATTTCTGCGGGTGTAATCGTTAACTTCTGGGTAAGTAATGGCAGGCTGTACCACAATGAGCAAATCTTCGGGCTGAAATTGCAAAACCCTATTCATGCGCATCATATCCAGCGATATACCCGCCTTTAGGGGAACCGTGTGACCTTCCAGGCTCGAGTTCACAGCCACAGGCGTTATAGGGATAGCGTGCTCATAAGCAAACTTGACGATTTTTTGCACATCTTGACTTGACTCAGGAAATACCACAACATCTGGCAAAACGCCCTTATCAAATGATTCTCCTTTAGAGTGCTGCTCGAGCACAGCCTGACTGGTACTAAGCTGATCTGGTTTTAGAAAAGATGCTAGCTCGGCTAGCCAGGGTTTATTTGCTGTCATGAGATAAGTCTACCAAGTTTGCTTTCAGCTCATGACATTTAAAACGCTTTCCAACTTGCTATGTCAAGCTCTTTTTTCAGGTTGTGGATAGCGTTTTACATAGGCAGTGTGACCAACATAATAGAGATAACCAACTGCATTTTCGCTAGGAAATTCCGTGTAACAGTTACTTATCAAAACCTCGACTTCGCGACCCGTTGCCAATTTCCAGACAAGGAAATTCTTTGCCTTATGGGAATAAGTAACCTTCATACTTTTCCTTTATATATTTTGTTGCCCCAATCAAATTATCCGTTTTCCTTGGTTGTAGTAGAAAGCTTTTAGGGTGACCAGGTAATTCTACCAGTTGTCTTTTTAAGTCCTTTTTAGCTTCTGCGAGCGAATTCGCTTGAGTATTCAAAACATAAATGATTTCTCCTGACCTGACAGCACTGACATAAACCGCTTTCATACTTCTAGTATAAGCAACGCTCGAGCCCGATTCACCTAACAACCCAACCGTACACTATTACCAAAAAAGGCTTCTCATGTTATCTTCAGTAAGAATGAAAAAGACACCCTTATATGATTCGCACGTTGCGCTTGGGGCTCGCATGGTTGACTTTGCGGGCTGGCAAATGCCTGTGCAGTACAAAACAGGCATAAGCGATGAGCATATTGCCGTTCGTACAGATATTGGCCTTTTTGATGTCAGCCATATGGGTGAATTAAGAATTACGGGTACGGAAGCCCTGGCGTTCTTATCGTTTACAACCCTAAATGACCCTGCCAAACTCAAACCTGGGCGCGGTCAGTACTCCATGATGCCCAATGATAAAGGCGGTCTTACGGATGACCTCTATATCTATATGGACGCCGAAAACAATTACCTGGTGGTTTGCAACGCCTCTAACCGCGAGGCTGTCCTAAACCAGTTTCAAAAACTCTCCAAACATTATGATGTGCAAATTGTTGATGAATCTGATAGCTGGGCACTTTTAGCTCTGCAAGGCCCCGGCGCTGCCCTTTTACTGGCACGCTATGTCAATGAAGACTTAAGTAGTCTTAAAAAGAACCGCAAACAAACGGTTATCTTGCACGATTGTATGGTCGATGCCGCTCGTACAGGTTATACAGGCGAGGATGGTTTTGAGCTTTTCTGCCGACCTGATGACGCTGTCAAAGTTTGGGATACGCTGGTTGCAGCAGGCGCTAAACCCTGTGGTCTGGGTGCCAGAGATAGTTTGCGCCTTGAAGCAGGCTTTCCGCTTTATGGTCACGAATTTACCGAAAAAACCAATCCTTTATGTAGCGATTTTGCTTGGGTTATTAAAGATAAATCCTTTTATGGTCGTGACGCGCTCTGGGCTAAGGAGTGTAGTCAAAGACTGGTTGGTTTACAACTTTCTGAGCGCGGCATTGCAAGGCAAGGTTATAAAGTTTTTTCTGGCGATAAGGAAATTGGTGAAATAAGCTCGGGTACCATTTCACCCTTTACTCGTGAAAGTATCGGCATGGCCTGGATAGATGCGGCTTATGCCAAAGAGGGTGAAAAAGTTCAGGTAGAAATCAGGCGTGACTTAGTTGAAGCGATCATTACAAAGCCTCCTTTCTTTTAGGGCTGATTAACCGTTTTTACACGACAGATCATTTGCTTATATAGGCTATGATGTTGCGCAAATTATAGGAACGAGGTAAAGCATGGAATTTCCCAAAAACCTGAAATATGCCAGTTCTCACGAATGGGCTCTTGATAACGGGGATGGAACTGTGACCGTTGGTATTAGTGAACATGCCCAAGAAGCGCTTGGAGATGTGGTCTTTGTAGAATTGCCAGAAGTAGGTAGTGAACTTGAAGCAGGCGAAGAGTTTGGCGTTGTTGAGTCTGTAAAAGCTGCCTCTGATGTTTATAGTCCTGTCAGTGGTGAAGTCATAGGCGTTAATAGCGACCTTGAAGACAGCCCCGAAACTATCAATGAATCTCCTTATAAAGAAGGTTGGCTCATCAAAATCAAAATGACTGATGCCACTGAACTTGATGATTTGCTAGATGCGAAAGCTTATAGTCAAGTTGCTGAAGAGGAAGGTTAAAGACAGTACCTAGTGCTTAGTACCTAGCCAAAACTTATCTTTTGACTTTTAACTTTTTACTCTATAGCTTATGAATCTCGCCAAATACACCCATTTTTTTGACCAGCCGCAAAAATCTGCGGCTGAACTTGTTACAGATGCTTTGAGGCAGGCTGTTATAGATGGTGAATTGCCTTCAGAGCATCTTCTAAAACAAGCTGAATTGGCTAAGGCTTTTGGGGTAAGTCGCATTCCGATTAAAGAAGCGCTGGTTAAGCTCGAGTCTGAGGGTTTTGTCGTGATGCATGCCAACAGCGTTGCCAAAGTCGCAGCTCTATCTCACGCTGAGGTCAGTGAACTCTATGACATAAGGCTTTCTTTAGAAACGCTGGCTTTAAAAAACGCGCTTTATCAGCTAACGAATAACGATTTCTCAAGGCTCGAGCGCATCCTGAGTGAAGCCGATAAAACCGCTGACAGCGTAAGACTCGGTGAACTCAATCAAGCATTTCATTTGAGTTTATATGCGGCAGCCAAACGACCCAGACTCAGCGCCATGATTAAACAAGTTCATTTGCATGTAGACAGATATTTACGGGTCGCCTATGCCCTTTTACCTTACCAAAGACCCTCGAGCGAAGAACACTGGGCGATTCTCGAAGCCTGTAAACAAGAAAACGAAAAGCAGGCAAGTGCCCTTCTTGAAAAACATCTTTTATCTGTCAAAGAGCAAATTTCCGAGTATCTATTTCATCTCAAACCTTAAAGGATTTTTATGGGTAGCACTCTAAGAGTCAATGACACGTTACAAATTAGCGCGGCGCAGGGCTTTCCTGTAGAGCTGGACATTGCAGCGCACCTGTCACAACCCTTAACTCTGGATACGTTTAGAAATCGCCTTTTTAGCTTTCACAATAAAGAGGGCATTCGCAACTTTCAGCAACCTCCAGTACAGAACTTTTTGGTTGAAAACCGCGAAGGCAAACACATTTACTGGGGGCTGATTACGATGCTTCAGGTCAGTCATGATTACCTCGCAAACATGACTTCTGGGAAATACAAACTGCATACTCTATACACCCCTGAGCAAATGAAATTAGCACCTCAGCTCTTAGGTTTGGCTAAAGAACTTGACTTCTTTCACAATTGTTAGCCCCGCTTCTTGATTCTTTAGGAGAAGCGATTTATGCTAAAGCTAGAGAAGTGCATGCACTATGAGAAAGATTAAGCTTTGTCTAAGGAGCTATCATGATAGAAACCCAAACGAAACCTAAACTTAGTGATTTTGTAGCAAGACACCTTGGCCCAACCGAACAAGAGCAAAGCGAAATGCTCGAGCACCTAAGGCTAAAAAGCCTGGATGAACTCGTGCAAAAAACTGTACCCGCTGATATTTTGCTTGAGGAAGACTTAGATTTGCCCAGAGGCAAAGCCGAACATGAGGTTTTTGACGAACTTAAAACCATCGCCAGTCAAAACAAAGTCTTTAAGTCTTTCATTGGGATGGGTTACTACAACACCCACTTACCCCCCGTCATCAAACGTAATGTTTTAGAAAATCCTGGCTGGTACACCGCCTATACCCCCTATCAGGCAGAAATTGCTCAGGGCAGGCTCGAGGCACTCCTTAACTATCAGCAAATGATTATTGACCTGACCGGCATGGAAATAGCTAATGCTTCATTGCTTGATGAAGCTACCGCTGCCGCCGAAGCTATGACCCTATGCAAGCGTTCTGGCAAAAGCAAATCAGAGCGCTACTTTGTAGCCGATGATGTCCACCCGCAAACGCTAGACGTGATAAAAACAAGGGCTAACTATTTGGGTTTTGAAATCATAGTAGGTGACCCTAAAAATCTCAGTAAGCACGATGTCTTTGGCATTCAGCTACAGTACCCAGGCACTTACGGCAACATTGTTGATCTAGAACCAATTATTAAACAAGCACATACGCAAGGAGCGCTCGTCAGTGTTGCTAGCGATTTGCTGGCCCTCCTCAAACTAAAATCTCCTGGTGAAATGGACGCCGATGTGGTGCTCGGTAACAGCCAACGCTTTGGTGTACCGATGGGCTTTGGTGGCCCCCACGCTGCCTTTTTTGCCACACGTGACGCCTTTAAACGCTCAACGCCTGGGCGCATTATTGGGGTAAGTCAAGACAGACGCGGCAAAACCGCATTGCGCATGGCCATGCAAACCCGCGAACAGCACATACGCCGTGAAAAAGCTACTTCAAATATTTGCACTGCACAGGCTCTACTTGCCAATATTGCTGGATTTTACGCGGTTTATCATGGCCCAGAGGGCTTAAAAGCTATTGCAAATGAAGTGCATCAGTTAACCAGTCAACTAGCACATGCTTTGAAAAAAGCAGGCTATGAACTTAGTAGCAGCTGGTTTGATACTTTAAGTATTCAAACCCCTAAAGCTAAGGAGATTTATCAGGCAGCACTTGCTAAAGGCATAAATTTTCGCCTCACCGATGCACAAACCCTGGGCATTAGTTTGGATGAGACAACGACCTTAGATGATGTCAAAGCTACGCTCGAGCTTTTTGGTGCAAGCCTAACCGATGAGGTCACATCTGGCATTCCAGAAACCTTAGTCAGGCAGAGCGGGTTTTTAAGTCATCCTGTTTTTAACCGCTATCATTCTGAAACCGAAATGTTGCGCTATCTTAAGTACTTGGAGAACAAAGACTTTTCCCTTACGCATGGCATGATTCCGCTTGGGTCTTGCACCATGAAGCTCAATGCGACCACCGAAATGGAAGCCATCACCTGGCCCGAATTTGCCAACATTCACCCCTTTGCTCCTAAAGATCAAACGCTAGGCTATCAACATCTCATAAACGAATTAAGCCAGCAGCTTTGTAAGATTACGGGTTTTGACGCTATCAGTATGCAGCCTAATTCAGGCGCTCAAGGCGAATATGCCGGCCTTTTGGCAATACGCCGCTATCAAGAAAGTCAGGGTGAAACACAGCGAAGCATCTGCCTGATACCAAGTTCAGCTCATGGCACTAACCCCGCCAGCGCTAACATGATGGGGCTCGAGGTCGTCGTTGTCAAAACGGATGACAATGGCAATATTGATTTAGCTGATTTAAAAGCAAAAATTACCCAGCACCAAGATAAACTCTCGAGCCTCATGCTGACTTACCCCAGCACCCACGGTGTCTTTGAAGAAGGCGTTAAAGAAATCTGTCAGCTTATCCATGAAGCCGGGGGGCAAGTCTACATGGACGGGGCCAATCTGAATGCGCAGGTTGGGCTCACAAACCCTGCCACTATCGGGGCAGACGTTACGCACTTGAACTTGCATAAAACATTTTGTATTCCTCACGGCGGCGGCGGCCCTGGTATGGGACCCATTGGCGTGAAAGCTCACCTCGAGCCTTTTCTTGCCAATCATGTCGTTTCGCCCTCAGATGGCCCCAATCAAGACCAAAGCGCAGTAAGCGCCGCGCCTTTTGGCAGTGCGCTCATATTGCCGATTTCTTGGGCTTATATCAAACTCATGGGCAAGCGTGGGCTTAAAAAAGCCACGCAGGTTGCCATTTTAAATGCGAATTATATTGCCAAAAAGCTCGAGCCTCACTACCCCGTACTCTATAAAGGCAAAAATGGTTTTGTTGCTCACGAGTGCATTATTGATATAAGACCGATTAAAGAAGCCACAGGCATTTCAGAAGAAGATATTGCCAAGCGGCTGATGGACTACGGGTTTCACGCCCCAACCATGAGCTGGCCCGTTGCTGGCACCATGATGATTGAACCTACTGAGTCAGAAAGTAAAAGGGAGCTCGAGCGCTTCATCGATGCCATGATTAGCATTCGTGATGAAATCAGAGAAGTGGAAACCAATCAGCTTAAAGCCGAAGCTAGCCCCCTGCACTTCGCACCCCATACCTTAGATGATCTGGTGGACGCCGACTGGAACCGCAGTTATAGCCGTGAGAAAGCTGTTTTTCCAAGCCAGCATGAGCGCAGAAGCAAATTCTGGCCAACGGTTAACCGAATTGACAATACTTTTGGTGATCGGCATTTTGTTTGTACCTGTCCACCCATGGACGCTTACACCTATGAGGATGCTTATGCTGAAGATTGAGCCATTGGTTTTGCTTCTAGAGATTCAAAATTTCATTAATAAACACTATGGTTCTCTAGTTCGTCATTCCAGAAAATGCTGGAATCCCTAGTAAAAGTCAAGAGAACATAAAACACTAACAAAGCCCTCTCTATAAGAATCATCAACCTATGAGAGGGCTTTACTCCCCGTTTTGCCAGCGCTCGAGCTTTTCCCCCAAACTAAAAAACCCCAGCATATCGCCAAAATCAAACTTTTCTTCACTGCCAATAGCAAAGGTATAAGGCCCCACTTTACCGCTTGCTTCTGAAATACGAACTTCGCAAGGTTCGGAAGTTGGGCCAACGCTATCTGCCACCTTATAGCGGTGATGAAGTTTGGAAAATTCTTCGTAAAAAGCTTGATCGACTTGGCTTAAGGTTATGCTTTCTCCAGCGCAAATCCAGAGGGCTTGTGGCTCGAGCGACCTCCCCAAGTCATCATCTAAAACAAGCACTTCTATGGGCACAGCTTTCTCTAAGGCTGGAATAATAAAACTCTGGCTCGAGCCTGCTAAAAAGTGTAAATAATGTGCCTGTGACACCGTTGGGTTTTGAATGGCAATGGGTTGACCAGATACAGGAAAATAAGGTTTATGGGCAAAGGCAAAACCTAAAAAAAGCAAAATGGCAAAGCATTTTTTCATGGTACTATCCCCAATTGATTTGATTGATAATGTCATAATCTTAATCCGTCTTAGTTGACTCCCCTAGGTCGGATTTAAGAAGTCTTACGACATTCTTAAATCAAACTGGTATTAGTCTAGCCGCAAAAGCTATTATCTAATTAAGGACTGCCTCGCAATTTAAACTGACATCTAGCAAAATCTCAAACCCCTGTTTAACGCACAGGGTCTACAAATATCAGCTCAGCGTTTAGGCAAGCTTCGCATTCAACAAAAAAGTCATTGCCATTACGACTCACAAAACCTTGCCTATTGCAGTTACGGCAAGTGCGGTCAATCACCATAATACCGCCGCAATCAAGGCAAACCACGCGGTATTCCCCTTGATGGTCAATATAGAGCTGATTACCTCCGCAACTTTTGCAGTGCAAGTAATCTCGCTCGATGGTTCTTTCTTGGCTTTGCTCTACAGCTACATCTGCGTCAGTGGTGTCTTGCTGAATAAACCTGGTAGTGACACTTTCTCTCGCAAGCGGTTTATGCTGCTGTTTTAGAAAACCCGTTAGTTTAAAAAGCTCATCACCTGAAAGTTCCTTTTCTGGACTGCGCCTAAAACCAAAGCCTTTTTTAATAAGCTTTTTTTGACTTTGCATAAGCTCAATAACTTTTCTACCAATATCCTTACTTCGGCAAACCCTTGGTAAACTCATCCCTGGGCTTAGACTAAACTCACCCGTATCAGCAATGGTAACCAAAAGGTCAAAGGAAAGATCAGCAAAAAGACCCTCGGATTTTTTGATGGTGGGTCTTAAAATAGGGGCATTTTGCTCGAGCAAAGTTTTTAGAAAGGTGAGTTTTCTCTCACCCTGAGTAAGGGGGGAGGAAATTCTCAAAAGTTTACCTTTGTAGACTTGGGTCCATTCGCCAATGGCATTAACGGTAATATCAGCGGGTTCGCCTCGGTTTTCAATCATGATGATGCCATATTGATGCAAAATCAAATGGTCAACTTGGATAGCATATTTTGCCTGCTCAAACCTGAGACCATTAAAAATACGCCCAGTATACTGATCTAAAACCTTTGAGTTTTCTGTAAAAACAAGTTTTAAATTGCCAGCAACCTTCTCCAAAGCCGTTTGACCCGCTTGTTCATAATCATGTTGTGATTGAAAGGGGTCAATTTCTTTTGCTACCATGTAATACCCTTTGAGACGACCATTATCTAAACAGTTTAGCGCCAAAATTTCAGTTTTTCAGGACGATTTTTAACAGCTACCCCAAAGTGGTATTTAATTAATTTGGATAGCTCCAAAAATAATGCATGTCAGATTTTCACGCTAAAAACATGGCTCGAGCTTGAGCCGATTCAATCAGAGAATTACTTCGGTTTCACGAGCCTTGATTAAACGCATCATCCTGCTTCCAAGAATCCCATTTTTAAGCTAAAAACCAAAATTTCAAGCTAAAAGACTCGAAAAATCTGACATAGGGTCGCTCTTTTAGGCTTTGCTGAAAAACCTGAGATTCAGACGTGGAAAACCTTGCATTTCTTGTAAGAATTGGGGTGCTATACTCTCAAACATGTTGCAACCGTCTCTCGAGCTTTATGGTGAATCATTTGAAAAGGTTGATGCCTTACTTGATGATCTTCTTGCCAAAAGCCACGCGCAGTACGTTCTAATTGTTGACTTAAAAGGCTTTGTTATCGCGCATAACAAGGCATTGTGGGCACCTAAGCCTCCCTCGCTTGATTCTTTAGCGACCCTTATTGCCTCTAACTACTCGGCTAATTTAGCTATTGCCAAGCTCTTTGGCGAAACAGGCTTTAAAGAAATGATTCAGCAAGGTGACCGTGTTGGCATGTACGTTGAAGAGTTAGATGAAACAGCACTTCTGGTAACCCTTTTTGATACTACAGCAGCCCTTGGACGCGTAAAAATGTTTACCAAGAAGGCTGTAACTGAAATTCAAACTATTTTGAGTGAGAACAAAGGTGAAGCGCCGACCATGAACTTTGATGAAAACTGGCACAACTCGACTCGAGCCTTAATAGATGGACTTTTTGGGCCTAGTAAATAATGAGTACAATTAATTTTTCCGCAAGGGAAATCAACTTTAAAATCGTCTACTACGGCTGCGGAATGTCTGGTAAGACAACCAATCTAAAAAAGATCTACGAGAGTATTCCTGGCACCGCCAAAGGTGAACTGGTAAGTCTTGCGACCGAAGATGAGCGCACGCTATTTTTTGACTTTTTACCCCTTGACTTAGGTCAAGTAAACGGTTTTAAAACCAGATTTCACTTATACACCGTTCCTGGGCAGGTTTTCTATAACTCGAGCCGCAAACTCATCTTGCGCGGCGTTGATGGCATTGTCTTTGTTGCTGATTCTGCCCCTAACCGCTTAAGAGCCAATGCCGAATCCTTGCGCAATTTACGCGATAACCTCACAGAATACGGTTTGTCAATGGATGAAATTCCTTATGTCGTACAGGTTAATAAGCGTGATTTACCCGACGCCTTACCCTCAGATATGATTAAAAAAGTGCTTGACCCTTCTGGCAAAACGCAGTTCTTTGATGCGGTTGCCGCCAAATATATCGGTGTGACGGAACCGCTTAAAGCCGTTTCTCAACTGGTGCTCGAGCATTTGGCACAAAAAGCGTAAAAAAGCAAACCTTAAGCCAATCATCTTCAACCAGACATTTACGTCTGGTTGTTTTTTTAGTCCCATTCAAGCTAGGCTAGGTCATGCTTAAGGCACTTTGCTTCGATCTCGATGGCACCCTCTTAAAACCTCACAAAGATTTTCAGCAAGAAGTCTTAAGCAGGCTAAGCAAACTCCTTTCTTTAAGCGGTTGGCAAAAGCAAAAATTTGAAGGAGCCCTAGCACACATCTTGGTAAACGAACACATTGCCCATACCGAAGAAGCGGTGCGGCTTGCCCTTAAGCGCTCGAGCCTAACCATCCCTGATCAACTGTTCTTGCTCATCCAGCCTGTTGTTCAAAGGTACGGGGAATCTTGTGAATTGGCAGACCACTCACTCCAACTGCTTGATGATCTAAAAAGCAAAATGATACCGCTTGCGCTTATTAGCAATGGCCCTTTTGATATGCAAATGAGCGCGCTAAACCATACCAGGCTAAGTTCCTATTTTCAAACCTTGCTTATTTCAGGCGATCCCGAGGTCAATTGTCGTAAACCTGATGAGGAGATTTTTAAACTTGCTTGTAGCAGGCTAAATGTTCAGGCCAAAGAAGCTTTAATGATTGGCGATAATCCTCTTAGCGATTGTAAGGGCGCGCTTAATGCAGGTCTCTCAACTATCCAGCTAGGTATGCGGAAACCAAGACTCGCCAAAGTCAAACTAGTCGCCACTTTGCTCGAGCTTCACGACTTTCTTAAAACGCTTTTCTAATACCAAGCTGAATTGATGTAATATGATCATCAATTCCGATCTTTGATCGTACGCTCAAACATGCTAAGTATTTTTGCACTGGCTTTTCAGGTCGGTATAACTATCCTTAAGGTTTTGCAAATATGCCTTGTAATGGCAGGTTCATCCATTTTTACCCTTTAGAGCCTTCTAGCATATAAAGATGATCAGGATGGCTATAGCCTTCAAGCATGATCTCTTTTTCATAGCTCATCCCCAGTTTTTTTGCCACCTTTAGCGAAGCTGCATTGGAAGGGTCTATCAGGGCAACCAGCCTGGTCAAACTCAAGGTTTTAATCGCATATTCTCGAATAGCTATAGCTGCTTCAGTGGCATATCCTTTTCCCCAGTGTACTTTCGCCAAGCGGTAACCAAGCTCAACTTCAGCTTGCCCTGCAAGCTCAGCAAAATAAAAGAGTCCGCAGTATCCAATCATCTGGCAGGTCTCTTTTTCTACCACGGCATAAGGGCCAAAACCCCAATTTTTGTAGTAATTCTCTAGGGTTTGAAGCAGCCAAGTGTGAATCCAGGCATCTGTTTGCACTCCATCACCAAAATGCATAACTTCCGCATCTGCAAAAATAGCTTGTAGCGCCTCGGCATCACAAATATGAAAATGACGCAAACAAAGACGTTGGGTTTCGGCAACCATCATCGAACCACCTCTTAAGTCTCTAGGCTAATACATCGCGATAGATTTATGTCCTTGCCTATATACTTAGGCCATGTTTAATGTTATCCCTTGTGTTGATATTCAAAAAGGAAAAGCCGTTAGGCTTTTTGAAGGTGACCCGAGTAAAGAAACGGTTTATTTTGATAGCCCTTTAAAGGCTGCCCAGCACTGGGTGAGTCTCGGAGCAAGCTGGCTACATCTGGTTGATTTAGACGCTGCCCTAGGTACAGGTAACAATATCGAGATTATCAGAGAGATTGCTCAAACAGTGAATGCCAAGGTTGAAGTAGGTGGCGGTATACGCTCTTATGATGATGCTGCAAGTTGGCTAGAGGTCATTGACCGCGTAGTTTTGGGTACAGTAGCCATCAAAGAACCTGAAGTCGTAGAGAAGCTTGTTGCGGACTTTGGCAGCGAAAAAGTTGTGGTTTCTATTGATGCCAAAGAGGGTCGGGTAGCCGTAAAGGGCTGGCTCGAGCTAAGTAGCTTAAGTGCCACCGAACTCGCTGGGCAGAGCCTAAACCAAGGGGTGACTCAGGTTATTTACACTGATATTTCAAGAGACGGCACCATGATGGGTGTCAATGCTCTACCCGTCAAAGAAATGCGCGCTGCCTTTCCTCATACGCTGATTGCTGGCGGTGGCGTAGCAACTGACCGAGACCTCGAGCTTTACAAAGCTTTGGGCTTAGAAGGTGCCATTGTCGGGCGAGCTCTTTATGAAGGAAAAATTTCCTATCCCTATCAACCTGCTTAAGGTATAAGCAGGTATGAGGTATTTCTTTGTTTTGTTTTGTTTTTTAGGTCTGGTTTTTGCCCAATCAAACCCACCTGTTATAGCCGATAGTGTCTATGGTCCTTATGACAACCTTGTTTCCAGGCTCGAGCTTTCGGGCTACACCTTTGAACTTTGGGAAAACAGCTCTGACTCTAATTATGGTGGCCGCGCTCTAAGAACAATAAGCCCTGATGGCGAAATCATTGAAACCGAAGATTTTATGATTGATATCGTGCAGACTGAAAACAATGACCTAAACAAAAATGGCATTACTGACCTAGAGATTCAGTCGTTTTCTGGGGGCGCACACTGCTGTTTTAGCACCACCTTGCTCGAGTTAAGTAACCCCGCCAGTGTCGTCTTTGACCATGCTTTTTCAGAATGCCCCGCCTTAAGTGATGATTTGGATGGTGATGGCATCCCTGAGTACCAAAGTTGCGATGACCGCTGGGCTTATGAGTACTGCTCTTACGCAGAATCCCCCTTACCGACCGTTGTCTGGAAATGGAATGGCGAAAATTATGAAATCGCCAATGCCGAGTTTCCCCAGGCTTATCAGGCAGAAATCGCCAGAGCCTTAGAGCTTTTTCTCTCCCTCAAAGCTGAAACCGTTGAGTGGACACCCACACCCGAATGCAGTGCTTTGGCTCTGACTCTGCCCTATTTGTATCTAGGTCAAGAAAAGCTCGCTTATGAAGCGCTCAAACTCAGCTATACCCCCAACAAAATTGAAGATGATGCAATTTTTGCCAGTTTTGACTCCGTAGATGCCTTCTGGCAAAGCATCCTTCAGATTTATAACGAAAGCCCCCTTCATACACCTATAAGTCAACCTTAGTTTCCACTAGCTCGTCATACCAGCGAAGGCTGGTATCCATGCTCTCAGACCAGAGATGACTTAAAGCAAATTCGTCATTTATCAATAAACCTTGGATGCTTCTTTTAATGAGTCTTTGTTTGGTATGCCAGCTTTCGCTGGCATACACAGCCTTTGCTGATAAACTGGCATGGCGGTAAGAATCCTGATCTACGTTCGGATAACAAAGTAAGCCGAGAAGTTAAGTACGGTTAAAACCCATTTCCCTTATAACCTGCTGATACCATTCATACGACTTTTTGGGCGTACGTTTTTGGGTTTCATAGTCTACATGGACGATGCCGAAGCGTTTTTCGTAGCCTTCTGCCCATTCAAAGTTATCTAACAGTGACCAGACAAAATACCCTGCCACATTGACCCCATCTTCTAGGGCATCCCTTACAGCTTCCAGATGTCGCTCGAGATAAACAATGCGCTCCTGATCTATAATTTCGCCTCGAGCGTTTGGTTCGTCCTTATAAGCAGCCCCATTCTCTGTTATATAAATTTTAGGGTTGCCGTAATTTTCTTTTAGATTAAGCAAAGACTCGTAAAGAGCCCTTGGATAAACTTCCCAGTTCATATCGGTAAGTTCAGTACCTTTAGCTGGCTCTGCTTGAGCCATTCCAACGGGACTGGCCTTATCTGATTTTATCACCGTACGGGTGTAGCAGTTTAGCCCTATAAAATCTAACGGTTGATGGATTTGCCTCAGGTCATCATCTTGCACGACCATAGCCAGCATACCTTGCGATTCGCTAGGGTAGCGCCCTTTTAAGAGAGGGTCTAGAAAATTTTTGTTCATGACCCTGTCAAACAGCTCGGCAGCTTCAATATCTTCGTCGGTATCTTTTTCGGGGTGCGTTGGTTGCAGGTTTAAGACTGTGCCCAGTTGCCAGTCAGACTTCATACTTCTTAAGCGCTCGAGCGTCATCCCCGTTGCCAAATTAAAATGATGGGTTGCAGCCATAAAAGTTGTCAAATCGGTTTGTCCAGGCGCATGTATACCCAGCAAATGCCCCAGTAAAGCAGCTACATTCGGCTCATTAAAAGCAATAAAATGCTTGACCCTATCCCCATAGGCTTCAGCCACATAAGCGGCATAATCGGCAAACCAGTACACCATGTCACGGTTTTGCCAACCACCTTTATCCTGCAAAACCTGCGGTAAATCCCAGTGATAAAAACAAAGCCAAGGGTCAATCCCATGCTCTAGAAGCTCCTCAATAAGAGCGTCATAAAAATCTCGACCTTTGCGGTTTGGTTTGCCGCGTCCTTCTGGGAAAAGTCGCGCCCAAGCGGTAGAAAAACGGTAGGCATTTAAGCCCAATTCTGCCATGAGAGAAACATCATTTTTGTAAAGATGATAGTGATCGCAGGCAACATTACCTGTATCTCCATTTCTTACCTTCCCATCTTTATGGCTAAACCTGTCCCAGATGCTTAGACCTTTGCCATCTTCATTCCAGGCACCTTCAATCTGATAGCTTGCCGTTGACGCTCCCCAGATAAACTTGCCTGGAAATTCGATATCCACACGTACTCCTTTAGGTTTGTAGTCAGCACCTAGTCTTAACTTGCCTCATTGTATCGACTGAGTTCAGCAAAGAATGCTAGCCGAATGGCAAAATCTGGTTACGATGGCTAGCGATGACAAACCCCAAGCGCAGGGTTTATACCGTATTAGGTTTTGGTTTAGTAGCCATAAGTATGGCTGCCATTTTTATTCGTTACGCAGAAGCACCAGGCGTCGTGGTAGCGTTTTACCGCATGGCGATTGCCAGTCTCGTCCTTCTCGTAATGAGTAGAGGCAGGCTCGAGCTAAACAAAATCTCAAAGCGAAACCTAGTGCTTTCTGTTCTGGCAGGATTTTTTCTAGCCATTCATTTTGCTTCCTGGATAAGCTCCCTGTCTTACACCAGCGTTGCTGCAAGCGTAAGTCTAGTCTCGAGCCAGCCTCTTTGGGTCGTGCTTTTTTCCTGGCTTTTCTTAAGCTTAAAACCTAAACTTATGACGCTTATTGGTATTATTGTGGCTGTCACTGGGGGCATCCTAATTGCTTTGGGTAATTTTTCAGGCGCATCAGCACCCGTTTTAGGTAATAGCCTCGCGATTATTGGCGCAATTAGTTATGCCGCCTATTTACTGCTTGGAAGAGTAATACAAAAAGATCTGTCTTTGTCCTCTTATGTTTTACTGGCTTACGGAAGTGCCAGCTTGTTTCTCTTGCCTTTGCCCTTTATCTTTAAATTTTCTTATTTTGCCTATCCGCCAAACACTTTTTTATGGATAGGCTTACTCGCGCTTGTCCCTCAACTCATTGGGCACACCAGCATTAACTATGCTATGAAACATCTAAACCCTAATCTGGTAGCTACTGCGGTTTTGCTCGAGCCTGTAGGGGCCAGCCTTTTTGCGCTTTTGCTTTTTAAAGAACTTCCAGGTATACAAACCTTATTAGGTGCAGCAATTCTATTAACGGGCGTTATTATTACGGTAAGAAGTAGTGAAGCTGGGACTTAGGCATAAACCAATATTTCGCATATACTTTAAGGTATGGCACAGGTTGACCATATAAAAACTGAGATTGAAGCATTATCCCCAGAAGACTTTAATCATCTTCGTGAATGGATAGCAGAAAAAGACTGGCAAGCTTGGGATGAAAAAGTTATCAAAGATGCCAATACTGGCAAACTTGATTTTCTTCAACAAGAAGCTCAATTTGCCAAGAATAAAGGCTTATTGAAAGATTTATAAGTGCACCGAACCACTCCACAATTCTGGGAAAGATTTGAGTCACTTGCCGCAAGCATCCAAAAACTAGCCCGTAAAAACTTTGACCTACTTAAAACAGATCCAAGGCACCCTTCTTTGCACTTTAAGAAAGTGGGCAATTTCTGGTCGGCTCGAGTTGGACTGAATCACCGAGTGCTAGCTATCGAAGACGGTGATGACTTTATTTGGGTTTGGATTGGTAGTCATGCTGACTATGGCAGGCTGGTTAGCTAAATAGTTTCAACTTAGCCCTAAACGATAGCTGTCAAACCTAATTTTTCCATCAAGCCATCCACTTTATCTTTTACTTCTTGAGTCATGGTAATTTTATCGGGCCAGTTCCGACCAAATCCTTCAGACTTAAGCTTCGGTGTGCCGTCTATAGCAAAGACTTTTTCAGCCGCAACATTATCTAAAATCTCTATGTCACGCTCAGGGTCAATGTTATTTAAAAGCGTCCAGATGGCATCTTCAAAATCGGCTGGATTCGTCTCTTCATCCAGGATTGCAATGAGTCTAATGCCTTTCGCCGTGTCTTGCTTCGCTGCCCACGCAGCGAGTTCTTTGCCTTGAAACGCCCTGAGTTTTTTGAGTGTGATAAACCAGAATCCACCTTCAAACTGATGCTGTGAAACTACATCTGGATGTACTGGTAATACCTCACTAGCTCTTTCTAGATTAGGTTGCCAGTCGGCAAGCTCTCCTTCTTCTGCATGTTTACGAGTACCATCAATAATAAGTTTAGAACCATAACTCCAGGAGCGGCTCGAGTGGTCAAGCACATCAACGGGGCCTTTGGCAAATTGACTATCTCGACCTGGAACCACGTGTTTCAGAACTGTCTGCCAGAACTGAAAATGCGCCTGAGGTTTGACATCTTCATCGGTCACGAGCAAAACTTTGGCAAACATCATCTGCCCTAAACCCAACAAGCCATTGGCAACCTTGTAGGCTTGACCAGGGTAGCTTTTTTCAATCACAACATTGACCAGATTGTGAGCAATCCCTGCTGGCGGCATATGGTAGTCCTTGATTTCAGGCAAAATAAGCTGGGCAGGCACCAAAAAGATGCGCTCACTTGCCTCAATAAGATAGGCGTCTTCCATTGGTGGACGACCTACAATCGTGGCTGGGTAAATGGGGTCTTTACGCATAGTAATAGCCGTAACGTGAAACCTTGGATAGTAGTCTTGCAAAGTGTAAAACCCCGTATGATCGCCAAAGGGCCCCTCGATTACCCAATCTTCATTGGGGTCAACATAGCCTTCTAAGACAAACTCGGCGTGCGCTGGCACGTCTAAGTCAACCGTAATGCCTTTACACAACTCGATGCTTTTGCCTCTTAAAAAGCCTGTCATCGAAAATTCATTGATACCTGGGATGGGCGGGATGGGGGCCGTTGCTGCATAAGTTAAAGCTGGGTCACCGCCAAGCGCTACAGCTAGCTCGAGCCTTTTGCCTAGCTTTTTAGCTTTTTCTAGATGCCTTGCTCCTGTTTTATGGCGCTGCCAGTGCATCCCTGTCGTATTTTTATCAAATACCTGCATGCGGTACATACCAATATTTAAGTCCTGGGTTTCAGGGTCTTTGCTTATGACCAGAGGCAGCGTAATAAAAGGGCCACCATCTTGCGGCCAGCATTTTAAAACAGGCAACTTAGTCAGATCAACTTCGTCACCTTGCCAGATAACATCTTGAACAGGGCCAGTTCGCACACGTTTTGGGGGCAATGAGGCCAGATCTTTGAGTTTCGGTAGATTTGAGGCGAGCCCTAAAAGCCCACCACCGACCTTGACATCTAAAAGCTCACGAATGCGCTGGGCTATATCATCTAATTGATTTACCCCAAGCGCCCAGGCCATGCGCTCACGCGTACCATAAAGCCCAATGACCAAAGGAAAAGCCTTTCCCTCAACATTTTCAAAGAGTAAAGCTGGGCCTTCTTTTTTAACAACCCGGTCAGCTATTTCGGTAATTTCCAGATCGTGCGAAACGCTTTCCTTAATTCGAATAAGCTGCCCACGACGTTCTAAATCAGTTATAAAACTACGCAAATCACCGTACATGCCTTAAGCATAGCCTCTTGTTTACTCTACAATTCGCTTGCGAAGGTACAAATAACAACCAGATATTAGCAACTGCTAATATCTGGCACTAAAAAGACTAAAGCTTGAGTAAGCCAATTAAACGTCTAAATACTTTAGCTATAAAGAACAGGAGCACCAAGCTGCTGATGAATTTGGTTAGCAACCTCTGGGCTTATACCAAAGCCTTTGGCTAATTGGTCAAGGTAACGTGCCTCGGTCTGGGTATCAAGATGAATAGCTGTCAGTGACATAGCGTAAACTTGAGCCTCGAGCCCTTTAGGCACACTGCGGATAAAACCTGCTACATCTAAGGGTTGTGCAAGTTCCTGCTTGATAAAATTAATTTCATCTTGAGTAACATTGCCCAATTTGCCAAGAATGGCTTGCTGTTCTTGCTCATCAAGCTGACCATCTGATTTGGCAGCATTCACCATTGCCCTAATAAGAATAGTAGCTTGTGCATGGGCATCGGCTTGATTAACCCCTTGAGGTAAGTGGTTTTGTGCTTGCTGCACACCTGCTTGCCCAGTGTGGCTTGCTTGCTTCATAGCTGCGCCAATAAGACCCGCAAGACCCGCACCACCTAGAGCTGCTTGTCCTTGGGAGCCACCCAAAACTGAACCCAAAAGTCCACCCAAACCTGATGCTTGCTGTGGCTGATTTGAGCCCCCCATAACCGCACCCATAAGCCCGCCCAAACCGCTGTTTTGGTTGGACTGATTACCAGCACCGCCCAGGACTGCGCCCATAAGCCCACCTAAACCGCCCCCACTTTGTTGCGTCTGAGCACCGCCACCACTCATAACCGCCCCTAAGACCGATTGCAAAACGCCAGCGCTCGAGCCTTTAGACAGCGCACCGTTTCCGAGTAAGCTACCAAGCAGTTTTAAGGTATCAATATTTGACATAGAAATCCCATCCTTATGATTGTAAAAATTCTTACATAGACACTTTAACATCTAAGCTCTAAATCGGCTAATCCCTGTTTTTTAGGATTAGTTTTGATGAAGAATTAGTCAAAACCTTTAGCGAATAAGATGATTCAGAGCTAATGCTCTAAACCTAAGGCTAGAGGCTAAAATAGGTCATGATTCCACAACGGGTACTAGGTATAACAGGTTTATCAGTTTCACGTATGGGGCTAGGTTTAGCAGCTCTAGGACGCCCTGGTTATATTAACCTTGGTCATGCACAAGATTTAAAAGCTCTTAGTCAAACAGCAATGGCTGAACAAAGCCAACAAATCTTAGCAGAGGCCTATAAACTGGGTATTCGCTACTTTGACGCTGCGCGGTCTTATGGCCTAGCTGAAGCATTTCTTGCTCATTGGTTAGAAGCTGAGCAGCCAAAAGACATTGTCATAGGTTCAAAGTGGGGCTATACCTATACGGCAAACTGGCAAGTAGAGGCTAAAAATCATGAGGTCAAAGAGCACAGCCTAAGCAATTTAAATAATCAATGGCAGGAATCAAAAGCTCAGCTTGACACCTGGCTAAACCTTTACCAGATTCACTCAGCCACGCTCGAGTCTGGGGTTTTAGAAAATAAAGAGCTACTCGAGCGACTTTTTGAGCTCAAGCAAACCGGCCTTTTTATCGGCTTATCGACCAGTGGCACAAATCAGGCACAAACGCTCGAGCTTGCTCTTAAAATCGAAAAATCAGGAGAACGACTTTTTGATACCGTTCAGGCAAGTTTTAATCTGTTTGAGCGTTCGGCTGGCAAAACGCTCGAGCTTGCGCACCGTGAGGGAATGGGGATTATTATCAAGGAGGCGATTGCCAATGGTCGGCTAAGCAAACGCAATCAAGCTGCTGAGGTACAACCCCTCCTGGCTGAAGCTACTAAGCTTGAGGTAAATCCTGATGCATTAGCACTGGCGTGGGTTTTAAGGCATGACTGGGTAGATGTTGTGCTGAGCGGCGCCGCCACAAAAGATCAGCTAAGAGAAAATGTCAAGGCATTTGATTTAGATCAGGAAAACCTAGAAAACCTAGAGGGTCTCGAGCAGAACCCAGAAGTCTACTGGAAGAAACGCTCAGCGCTTAACTGGAACTAGTCGCTGGCTAAACTAGAAAGTTGGAAAGCGCTCGAGCCTTGTTTGGCATCAACAATCATTTGAACTACAGGCGCGTACGTCTCGAGCGTGTCAACCAGGCGACCCGACAAATCATACTTGCGAATCAAATGACCACCCCGACGCGACGCATAA
>JAHEBB010000013.1:0-2246 GCA_024642575.1 Trueperaceae bacterium
GAGTAACCGGAAAAGTCAAAATAAAGTTGAATAGAGTAGGCAAGTGCGCCTAACCAGGCGTCTCCCATGGTGGGGTAAGGTAAAGAAAAGGCCGCATCAGCAATAGGTGCAAGGGTGTCTGCAATCATGACTTTTTTGGCAAAACCTACCATAAAGCGCAAAACCCCTTCGGAAAATTTATCGACGCTGTGGGTTCGCTCGACAAATTGGTCGGCGACATCTTTGTAGCGTAAAACCGGGCCAGCAATCAGTTGTGGAAATAGGGCAATAAAAGCTGAAAAATCCCAAAAGTTTTGGGCGGGTAGAGCATCTTTTCGGTAAACATCAATGACATAACTCACTGCTTGAAACACATAAAAGGAAATACCGATGGGCAATATGACTTGCCAGGCAGACAGACTACTGGTTCCCAGGCTGCCCAAGAGGGCATTAAAACTATCTAAACCAAAATTAAAGTATTTAAAATAAGCCAGTGAGCTAAGGCCACCAATGACTCCTGCAAGCATAAAACGTTTGGCAAGAATCTCGTTACCTGCATTTCGAGCACGTACGATGCCTAGTGAGGCAAGGTAGCTCCAGAGGGTTACCGCAAAAAAGAGGCTTAAGAAATCAACGCGCCACCAGCCATAAAAAAGGTAACTAGCGACCAGAATCAAAACCGAGCGAAAGCGAAAGGGCAAGAGATAGTAAAGGATTAAGAACAGGGGTAAAAACAGGAATAAAAAAATGTTGGTAGAAAAGACCATAGTTGCCCTCGAGGGCGTAACCCTTATTGGGTTACGCTAGGAATCCAGTAAGCACTTAGGTTGTCAGCAGAACCCATCACAAAAAGGCTATAAGCAGCGCCACGCTCGAGCTGAGCAGGAAAACTTGCAATCATGTCTGAGCCAAAGGCAGCCAGATCAACACTGATGGGGTTAACCACGACGCTCCCTAGGTTATCTGCGCCTACGTCACTAATAACAGCCTGAGCGCCATCCGCCGTTTTCATTTGGGCAGTCTCGAGCGCTGAAAAGTTATAAAGCATGAGTAAGCTCTTGGCTAAGTTGCTATTGCTGGCATCTTTTATTAAGGTAATGTGTGCACCACTCCCGTTATCTATAACCGCAACTGTATAAAAATTGCCAGCACTAATACTTAGATTTTGACTGCTACCTGCGGCGGAAAAATCGTAACTGCCTTCAGCAACAACCTGATACGAACTTACGCCACCAAACCCTAGTTCGGCAAAACTGACACTGCCGAGTTGAGCAGCCATTGGCGCACCGTTTATAACGGCGTGAGCGACTCGAACAAAGGCAGAGTTGGCTGGTGGTTCAGGGGCATAAAGGCCATCTTGTGCGCTGGCAAAAGCAAAAAATGCCAAGAGACAAAGACTGACTAGATGTTTTAGAACAAACTTATTCATAAATAACCTCGAGAACTTGATGATTTGTAGGGCTTACGCGTTTGTATATGCCCTAATCTATTAACCAAGCTAAACGATATTTGTTACAGTTTTTTTATGGTTTTGAGAATAAACGCTCGAGTGAAGAACTAAACGATGGATAGTTGCTTGTGTGATGTTTTGGTTTGAACCAGAAAGTGAGTTCTGTTTGACCTGGCGTAAAGTATTACCAGATGCCTATGTTCTGGCGCTCGAGCTTTATCAAAAAGGTAGCTTAAAAGTATTAAGCGAGCAAAAGGCTAGCGCAAGAGATATGTTAATCAGCTTGGAGGCAATCTTTAAACATGAACTTTGAAGCGTTTGACTTTCGCCCCAAATATTATGCTGAAGCAAACCTTCTTGCCGCGCAGTTAGGGTTTGAGCACGCTTCTTCTGATGAATGTGGTCGCCTGCTTAGAACCCTCGTGGCGCAGACTAAAGCTGGCAGAATTGCCGAAATTGGCACGGGTTGTGGTTTGGGTACAGCCTGGCTATTAAGTGGTTTGCGGGACGATCAGCAGCTTTATAGCATTGAGCGAGATGAGGCGCGTCATATTGCGGTTAAGGATATTTTGCAGCATGAGCCAGTCCAGCTTATACAGGGGGATTGGGAACGCATTTTAGACCTCGCGCCTTTTGAGTTTGTTTTTGTTGATGTGGGGGTAGCCAAAGATCATGGGGCAAAAAAACTGATTGACGCAGTTAGCCTGGGCGGGCTTATTTTGCTAGATGATTTTACACCCCACCAATACTGGCCAAAAGACTGGAAAGGCCGCGAAGATACGAGGCGGGCGCGCTGGCTTAGTAATGAGCGGCTTAT
>JAHEBB010000013.1:2346-26068 GCA_024642575.1 Trueperaceae bacterium
CAGTTAGCCTGGGCGGGCTTATTTTGCTAGATGATTTTACACCCCACCAATACTGGCCAAAAGACTGGAAAGGCCGCGAAGATACGAGGCGGGCGCGCTGGCTTAGTAATGAGCGGCTTATTGCAACGGAAATACGACTGACCGAAAGAAGCTCGGCAATTTTGGCGACGAGGGTTAAATAAACGAGCTATATAAACCTAGTCGAGATGAACCTAGTCAAAGCAACTTAGCTCGAGCCTATCAGCCAGCAGCCTTGCCTCTTCATTGGTAGTCGCTGCCCCTAAAAAGCAAGCCTTGTGGTTTGTTAAGCGTAATACCATCAGCTGCTCGTGTTCTTTTGTTTCATCATCCCTATCTTGAAAAGCCATGCGGTAGATAAGGGCGTAAGGTGAAAATTCTGGTGAGATTTCATCGCCCGAAATAGTGTAGCGCCACTCGGCAAGATTGCCTTTGAGGTAGGGAAAAAAGCCTTGAATCACATCATTTAAATCCCAGGGAGCAAAGGGAAAGTTCTGCTCAGCGTAACTAAGCTCGAGCCAGCTTCTGGCGTCTCCGGCCTTAACAAAGAGCCTATAACCTGCAAGGCTTGGGCATTCCTGTACAAAATAGTCAATGGTTGGCTCAGCCTCCCACTCGGATGTGCTTAGGGTTACGCAGTTTTGGGTTTCTAGGGAGGTGTAGAACGATTGCTTGGTTTGTGCTACAGCCAAGCTTAAACACCCTAATACCAAAAGAAAAAAGGCTTTCATGGCTTTAGTTTAGCCCGAGCCTTTTTTAACCGCTGCCAAAATCACCTCAAGGCTAAAAAGCCTAAGGTTAATACTCTAATAACATTGTGCATTGGAAAATAAGGCGGAATTTATCAGATTTAATGCTTAGCCGAATGTACTAGGGGAAAAGGCTTATTTACGATACAATAGAAGGGTAGCAAAAAATGGATGCCGTTTGTTTGGTTTAGGAGGTAGAGAGAATAACTGAAGGTGTTATTGGTTTTTATATAAGCCCAGCTTGAGGGAGGTTGATATGGCGGAAGTTTCCTTAAACCTTAATACTAAGCCTAGTGTCCAGTTTACCATTCCAAGTATTCAAGAACTTATTTATGCCTATGTTAAGGCACATGGCTATGAACCTGAAGGTATAGAGTCAGTGTCGATTCAGGGAGATACGGCGACCGTGCAAGTGGTACTGGGAAAGCTCCAAAAGCCCACACCTTATCATCAGCTCCGCGAGGACTCTCTCAAAATAACGCTCGAGCACTAAAGTTTGAAATCCTTGGGCTTGAAACCTTAGAGCCTCATACCCTTTAAGCAACAAAATACCAGTTGACAAAAAGGGCAAAGAAAAGCGCTGAGAGCATAGCAAAGAGCATATTTAAGCCTTTATCCAAAGTCGCATTTTCTCCCCAGAGACCCAGCATCATAAAAACGGGGAACATACCCAAGATATAGCGCATCAGGCTTTGAGTAGAGCTGAGGCTGGGCACCAGGGCGCTAAGTAAAACATAAATCGCGTAGCTCGAGCCGAGGCGTCGCCAGATAAAAAAGCTACTGCCCAGCGCCAGAAAAAACGCACTGCTATCAAAAAAAACATGCCACCAGATATCGCCTTGACCGGTTAGAAAATGCTGCTGTGAGAGCCCTGTTAAGTCGCGGTACAAGATGGCCAGAGTACCCAGACTTTCACGCCCCCAGGCTGCCTGCACGGTCATAAAGGCAATAGAGTCATAAAAATTTTGTTGCAGAAAAACCATATAACTTAGTAAACCCAGAGGGGTTGCGCTTATGGCTAAAAGGCTTCGCCAGTCTTGCTTTAAGGCAGGCCAGAGACCAGCCCAAGTTGCTTTCTTATGGATTTTGCTTAACTGCCAACCGTGGTATTTAAGCCACTCGAGCCCCATGACACCCCACATAATGACGCCAACAATTCTTGAATTGGCACAGAGTGCGCCCATAATGCCTGCCCAACCCCAGCGTTGTTTGCGGGCAAAATACATGCTGGCGAGGGCAAAAAGTAAAAAGGTGCTTTCGGTATAAACCGCGCTAAAGAAAAAACTGGTAGGAAAAAAGCAGAGATAAAAAATGCTGCGTCTGGCAACCTTTTCGCCAAGCTCGAGCCGCGTTAATAGATAGAAAAACGCAAGTGCCGCTAGAAAACAAAGATTACTAATAACAATGCCAGCCAAAACGGGATTTTTTACGACGCTATTTAGCAGGTCAACCATGAGCGGGTAAAGCGGAAAAAAAGCCACGGTGCTTTTTTCGCCAGGATGAAAAAAGTAGCCTGTATCGACAATATTGAGATAATAGCTACTGTCCCAGCGTGCCCAGATATCCAGCAGAAGGTTTTCACTGTTGATTTGATAAAACCCTTGACCCTTTTGACTGGGAAAGGCGACTTCAGCAACATAGCCAACGATAAGTAGAAGCGTCCGACTTAGAAAAAAGACACTTAAAGGATAGCCAAACCAGCTGAAACCTTTAACTTTTTCAGAGACTTGGATTAAGGGTTTTAAGCGCTCACTCAGTACCATTTATTCCTCTAAAGGTTGAACCTGAAGGTCATCAAAGGCAACGATACTTTCGGAAACGGTGAGCCCTAAATAGCCTTCAGGGGTTTTTAGGGCTAAGCCGTCACGCAACAATTCGCCATCTAAATAAATGCTATACGTCGTTTCTTTAACCTCGAGCTTTAAGTTGTGAGGTCTGGCTTTATCAAGCTCGAGCTTGAGATAACCCTGACCAATAAACTGACCGTCCATATCGTAAAAGCCCCAAAAGATACCTTCTTCGGTATCGCTATGCGTGAGCCTTACCAATTGTCCGCCTGCATAACTATCAAAACTTGGCAAATTAAACAGAATGCCTGCGCCGAGATTGTCGGTTTGCTCAAAATTTGTGCTGACCTGATACTTGGAAAAGACTTGCGGATAAAGCACAGTATAGTCAAAGCCTTCGCTAATATATTGCCAGAGCTTTCCTTCTTCGACTTGCCAATTGCCCGATAAAATGCGCCATTCACGCTCGAGCGGCAAGCTAAAGTCATTGCTGTAAAGCAGATTGGTTTTTTCAGGCAAACTGGCTTGAGCCAGAGCAGGTTCAGAGCTGGCGACCACCGTTTTATCAATCAGTAAACCATCAAAATGCGTCTTTTGGGTACTGCTCAGGCTGAGCCAGCCTTGGGTGTAGCTAAGGGGAAGATTGTCAAACAAAAGATCATTGTTTATAAAGACGCGGTAGCTAGTGCTGCCCGTTTCAATACTAAGCAGAACTTTCGAGCTGGCAGAATAGCTATTTTTGGCCTGAGTGCTTAAGACCCCGTTTTCATCTATTGTACCTGCAACAATGCTTAGGCCAGTTCCCTGAGGCAGGATATACACCACTTGGCTTTGCTCGAGCTGTCCGCGATTCTGTCCAAAAAAACTGATACCACTGCCAGGCTCGAGCTCTAGACTAAGTTTTAAACCTGTCTCGTTTAAAAAAAGCGGACTACCAATAAGACCTTCCTTGTCTTGGGTTTGGCTTAAACCGCCATCTTCAATTTGCCACGTACCTGATTTGCTTTCCCAACCCTTTAGCTCACCTTTAAAGATATAAGGAAATTTGACAAAGGTCTTTATGCTTGGCTCGAGCCGCTGATACATGCCTAGATTTAAAAGGAAAAAGCCAAGCATAAAGCCAAAAAACATAAGGGCTTGCTGCTGGGCAAGAAGGCGTCGCGGGAGGTTTTTAAGGGAGACGATCATCATAAGGTTTGCTTTTTTAGCTACCTTTAAGAATACGGAGCTCTTGTTACGCTTTTATAACAGACCGACTATTAATTCATGCAGACCTTTAGCCAGAGCTAAGAACTTGCTGGAAAACATTTAAGAGTTGCTTTATCTCTAGAGGTTTCGTTAGGTAAGCAGCCGCGCCATTATCCTTTAAGGTTTTTATGCGGTTTGGGGTAGCATCCGCACTTAAAATAATGATGGGGATAGAAGCTGTTTTAGGGCTAGCCTTAAGCCTTTCTAGCACTTGATCGCCAGCTAAACCAGGCATGTGTAAATCTAAAAGAACTAAGTCGGGAAGCTCTTGCTGGATAAGCTCGAGCCCTTTTATGCCGTCATTGGCCATGAGCAGTTCCATCTTGGGGTTGCGCCCAATAATGCTCTGCATCAGATTGCGATTTGCCAGATTATCTTCCACATAAACCAGTCTTATATTCTTTTTGAGTTCGGTTTGAGGAAGGCTGCGAGATTCAACCAGTAGGTCAAGGGAGGATTTTTCTGCTTGTTTGAGAGAAAGAAAGAACGTTGTGCCTTCGCCAACCTTGCTTTCAACCCAGACTTTTCCGCCCATGGCTTCCACCAGATTTTTGCTTACGGTAAGACCAATGCCTGTACCTTCTATACCGCTTTGCTCTGCTCCAAGGCGATTAAAGGGCATAAAGACGTCAGCGAGCTTTTCTTCTAGGATGCCTAAACCCGTGTCTTCTACTGCCAGAATGATTTGCCCTTCTTCTAGATAGCGTTTAATAAAAATGGCACCGTCTTCTTTGTTGTATTTAATAGCGTTAGATAAAAGGTTGATGAGTACCTGCTTAAGACGCTTCCCATCAGCTTGAACATACAGAGCTTCCTCGGTTAATTGGCAGTGGAGCTGAAGATTCTGTTTGCTAAGGCTCGGCTGAACGAGTTCGCAAACCTCTTTTGTCATTTTAATTAGGTCAATACTATCTATATTTAAAGACATACCGCCCGTTTCAATGCGGGCAATGTCCAGGACTTCATTAATCATTTCGAGTAAATGTTTGCCTGCCTTATGGATATGTTGGGCGTAGTTTTTGGCCTTATCTTGACTAATTAAGTCTAAAAGCTCGGCAAAACCAATAATGGCATTTAAGGGAGTCCGAAGCTCATGGCTCATATGAGATAAAAACTCGTTTTTGCTTCGATTCGCCCGCTCTGCTTCTTCTTTAGCTTTGCGTAGCTCGAGCTCCATATGCTTACGTTCGCTTATGTCAAAGATCTGATTGATAAAAAAGAGAATCTCCCCAGCGTCATCATAGACATTCGAAACACTTAAAACGACCCAAATCGTTTGACCATTTTTGTGTATAAAGCGCTTCTCTCGCTTAAAGCTATCTTCTAGCTGTTTATTCATGAGAGGCAAGTGTTTTAGCTCTTCTTGACTATCCTCAGGGTGACTGATTTCAGAAAAGTGCCGCCCTATCAAATCTTCATAGCCATAGCCCAAAAGCTCTAAGAAGCAGGTGTTGACACTTAGATAATGGCCATCACTACTTACTATCGCCATGCCATTGGCTGAATACTTGAAAATATGATGGAAAAGTTTCAGCGCGTCCTGACTCGAGGCAATAGAAGCTGGTATTCCAAGAGGGCTAAATACTTCCTCTTTTGTCACATGAGACAAAGCTTCTTTTTGTACCGCTTGCATTTCATCACCGCGTCTAGAGTTAGAATGTTGTTTTTATCTTTGTTTCAGTCAACCTGCTGATTTACGGGCAGGTCTTCATTTGAAAAGTAGCCTAGCGACTCTTTGTTACGAAACTGTTACTCAGCTCATTCACGGTGTTCATAAACCTAAAGAAAAACTTGGCAACTTAGGGTTTTTTAAGCTTTTTATCTTATGCTTTAAAAGATGCTTAGAATGCTGATTGCCCTTAGTCTCGTTTTAACCTGGGTGCATGCGCAGAGTTGCTCAGTTTGGTCTGAAGCTCGAGTCTTGGGTTACCTTGATGAAAGCTTCTTATCTGAAGCAAGCGATCTTAGTCAATCCCTGCTTTATCCGGAACGTTTTTACCAGGCAAATGATTCTGCCAGAGATTTCAAAGTTTATCTAACAACAGAACAAGGTCAAATAACAGCCAGTATTGATCTAGGGTTTGCGCTTTCTGATGTTGAGGACATGGATGTAGGGCCTTGCCCCGAGGGAAGCTGTGTATTTTTAGGCGATATCGGCGATAATTTGAGTAAACGAACGAGCCTGGGGCTTTATATCTTTCCTGAACAAGTAAGCTATGACCAGAACCTACAGGTAAAACAAATTTACTTGAACTACCCCGATGGTGCTCATGATGCCGAGAGTTTGGCAGTTCACCCTGATGGAACCGTTTATATTTTGACGAAGGCAAGTTTTAATCTCTTAAAAACCGAACCTGCCAGACTTTATAAGCTGACTAAATCTGTCTGGGATTTACAAGATCAAGATAAGGTGGGGCTCGAGTTTGTGCTAAGCCTTGACTTGTTTGCTTTATCAAGGCATTCGTTTGATATTTTTAGCCATATTGCTACGTCTATGGATTTTTCTAATGATGCGAAAAGTTTGCTGATTTTGACGTATGGTGAAGCCTATGAGCTAGATTTTGAGAACTTACTTGCAGGTAAGCTTATGTATCAGACCATTATCCTTAACCGAACCTTGCAACAAGAAGCGATCACTTATACACCAGAGGGAGGACTTCTCTATACCGCAGAATCTAAATCGAGTTCGACCCCTGTTAAGAAGGTAGACTGCTTAAGTCCCTAAGTCTCGGTGCAAGTTGAGCGGGCTGACTTGGGGTTTTGGGGAGTACAGGGTCAATTGGACTTAAAGGTTGGCTCATGGTAAAGGACCAGATAAAAATCCAGAGAATAAACAAAAGACTAAAGGCAGCTGCAACGCTTAAAATAAGGAAGATGTAAAACATGATGGTCTCCAAGACAAGTTCACCTGATCTCAAGTTTAGCTCTGGGTTATAAAAGTGTGCGGTGATGAGTGCACAATGTGAGGTTTAAGCGAAGGGTTTACGTTGTAAGTTTAGCTGAAGCATTGCCTTTATTGTTATCGGCCTCTGGGTGGTTTGTAAGAAGATTAAACTTTAGAATAAAGGGATTTCAAAGTGGCTGGCTTCCTATAAAGTTGGCGTATCTTAAGTTGGCAGAAAGATGGACTGGGGCCAAGATAAATGAAGGCTCGAGCGCTTTAGAGCAAAATTAAAAGTCCAATAAACGGGGGCAAAACCTTTGTGGAATAAGTCATTTATTCTATCTATATTACAATTTTGTAAGAAACTTGTAAGCTTTGGCTTCCTATAATCTGTTTCAATTGAAAAGAAGGTTACAAACCTTTTTTATTTGGAGTGGTGATGCCAAGGATTTTAGTTGTTGAAGATGACCCAGCAAGTCACGAGTTCCTTTGTAAGTTTTTAAAACGTGAAGGACATGACGTGCTCTCTGCTATGGATGGTGGTCAAGCTTTAGAACAGGCAGCCCAAGCCGATATGATGCTTCTTGATGTGATGCTTCCGGTGATGAGTGGGCTCGAGGTTGCTGAAGCCATTCGGCATGATTATCCTACAATGCCAATTCTGATGCTCACGGCCCTTTCGACCACTGATGATGAAGTCAAGGGTTTGGAAACTGGCGCAGATGATTACATAACCAAGCCTTATGATTTACGCGAATTAAAAGCGCGAATTAGGGCACTTTTACGCCGCTCTGGCCTCAATAACGAACTGAGCTTTGGGCCTTTGCGCATTGTTCCTGAAACGCGTGAAGTCTATCTTAGTAATAAATTATTGTCATTAAGCAAAGTCGAATACGATTTGCTTGTTACCCTGGCGCAGTACCCGGGACATGTGTTTAGCCGAGAGCGTCTCTTAGAGCGTATCTGGGGTTCAGATTATTATGGAATGGACAGGGTTGTCGATGTACGCATGGTAGCCCTGCGTAAGAAATTAGGGGAAGATGGGCGCGAGCCTCTCTTTATCGAGACTGTCAGAGGTCTGGGGTACAGATTTAAGTTTGCTAATTAAAATTTAGCAAAAGCAAAAGCGCGACTGAATAAAGCCGCGCTTTTGCTTTTTAGGACTATAGAATTTTGATACTATCCGATAGAAAATATTTTTTTTTGCTCGAGCTTACCTAAAATGCCATTCAAGTATTCATGAGACTTAAACCAAGTTTGGAATGACTTCTGTCCAGATGCCAAAAAGACCAATGCCTAAAAGCAAAATGCCAGAAATTCGGGTTAAAAGTTTGTAATTTTTGCCTAACCAACCCGTAGCCCTTCGCTGCAAAGGCATGGCTAAAAAAGGTAATAGAACCAGTGGCCAACCAAAGCCAAGACCAAAAGCAAGAAAATAGCTTAGTTCGCTGGCTAATGCTGAGGCACTACTACCACCAACCAAAAAAGCCGTAAGAATAATGGGTCCAGTACAGGGCAAGGTCATGGGGCCAAGCATGAGGCCATAAAGATAAGAAGTCAGGTAGGGGTTTTTTAGAATCGGTGACTGGACTGTTGTTAGGCGATTAAAGGGATTAAAGCCGAATAACATCAAAATGCCCAGTACCGTAACCAGCAGGTAAATAAACGGTAAGAGCCAGGGCAAAATAGCACCAAAAGACTGTTGCAAGACATATAAAAGGAGTCCAACAAGCATCATCATACTTAAGACGCCTGCCAAGACTAAGAGTCCTAACCAGGCATTTGCCCGACCAGCTTTCTCATTATTGGCATTGCCTGCTAAGTAAGCAATAAGACCTGGGTAAAGGGGCAAGAGGCAGACATTGGTCAATATAGCCCCATTCCCTAGGAGAAAGCCTTGTAAGAGCTGATTCATTAGTTGTTTACGAGGGCTAAAATTTCCTCGCTCGAGTCTATCCCCGTCATTAACTCGCTAAAACTACCATCGGCTTTAATGACAAAATGAGGGGTTGAAGGGGGGTTACCAATAGAGCGGTCAAACGCTTCGACCAGGGCTTTGAGTAGTTCGGGTGTTGCTACAGCAAAGGTTAGATCAAAGCCTTCTTTTTCAGCGTAAGCAGCCAATTTTTCATTGGCCAAATTACCCTCTACGCTAAGTGCCACAAAAACAATCTTACTGTCATCGGCAAGTTCTGCCTTGGCAGCATTGACATTGGTGAGTTGTTTACGGCAATTACTGCACCACGTTGCCATAGGCTCAACATAAACGGTTTGACCCTCAAAGCCACCTAGAGTAAAGGTTTCACCTGTTACGGCATTGGTTAATTCCAAGGTTTGCCAAACAGGTTTATCTTGGGCAAACCCCAAAACCATAAATAGATTCATAATTAAAAGACTTGTTTTGATAAAAAGTTTCATACGTTCTCCTTATACCTTCTAGTTTGAAAGATAAAGTTCGCAAAACTATCACGAGCTTTCATCTGCTCTCCCATCCTAAAGCGATTGCGATACTAAATTACGTCAAGAAATTGACGCTTGAGTCTTTTTATCAACTACTTTTGCTCAATCGCCATTAATGAAAAGTGCAACAAAAGGGCGCTTATGATTGTCTCAATCTCTATGCCTGCAGATAATCGTCTTCTGGGAGATGTTGAATGATTTGCTTAGCCGTGTCTATGGTCAGGTGCATAAGTAAGGATGAAGCTAGGCTTAGTGCTCATCTAAGTAAGGCTCGAGCTTTTTGCGTGCTTCATCTGGTATACGTTTTGCGCTTTGCTCTTGATAATCAAAGTGAACAACCACCGAATGTATCCTTGCGGCAGCTTGATCATTGGCGATAACTTCTTGATAAAGCGTCATGCTGCTATTGCCCAATTTTTTTACAACTGTACTGACCTTTACCGTATCACCAAATTTAACCTGTTTAATAAAGTCGAGACTTAAATGCGCAAGAATCAAGTTATCACTTAGGCCAGCAACTTCCTCTAGAAAAATAAGACGAGCGTATTCTGAAAAAGTTGCATACGTTGCATTATTGAGGTGACCGAGCATGTCGGTGTCATTAAAGCGAACTTGAATGTCAGTAAAAAATGTCATGGTTTAAGCTAACACGCATTTGCACAGAAATGCTGTTGTAATTTCTAGTCCAGGTAAGGCTCGAGCCTGCTACGCATCTCAGAGCTGAGAGATTGAGGCTCTTTAGTTACCTGATTTACATAAACAGATACAGTATTTCCCAAGGCTCCGACCTCATCGCTCGAGAAAATGATGTGCTTTAAAGTTATGCTGCTTCGCCCTAGTTGCTCTACAGTCGTATTGATATAAACTTTATCTAAGTAATGGGTTAATTTCTTAAAATCAAAGGCAATGCGCGCCAGGCTAAGCTGCTTTTCATCAAGTTCCAGATGTTTAAAAAACTGTACTCGCGCCACTTCAGCATAGTCGGCGTAAGCAGTATTATTCATTTCGGAAAAGCGAAGCTCAATGTCAGTGCGAAACTTCATCCCATTAAACTACCAAGGAAAAGTGAAAACGTCTATTGCCTTAAAAATAGTGTATTGGGTTTTATTAACTGCTTTGTTTTTGACATTTGGGGCAAAAGTGGGTACCTCTGCCCGCCACAACGATTTTTGATATAGCTGTGCCGCAACGCGGGCAAGGCTCTTCCTTATGACCGTAGGCTTTTAGCTCATTAATATAAGCCCCAACTTCACCGTTGACGGTTCGGTAGTCATTTAGAGTTGTGCCTTGTGCCTCAATGGATGCAGCCAGGACATCCTTAATCATCTGAACCAGAAGCGGAATTTGGCGCTTGGCAACTTTCTTGGCTGGCGTTAATGGATGAACTTTACTGGCCCAAAGCGCTTCATCGGCATAAATATTGCCAACCCCTGAAACAGGTTTCTGACTTAAGAGGTAAGGTTTTATCGGCATGGCTGATTTTTGCAAAGCAGCTTTGAATTGCCCAGGGTTAAAGTCATCACTTAAAGGCTCTGGCCCCATAGAAAAAAGTGTGGGTAAATCGCTATAATTGCCAGCTTTGACCAGTAAAAATCTTCCAAATCGCCTTGTGTCCTGGAAGAATAAAAAAGGGTTTTCACCCTCTGAAAGGCTGAGTTTGACCCTGACATGTTTACCTGGGTCTTTGGGGCTAATGACTCCTGTCATCCCCAGATGGATAATAAGTTCATCGCCATGACTTAAAGGTAAGAGTAAGAACTTGCCTCGGCGATTTACCGTTTTGATGGTTTGACCTGAGGCAAGCTCGAGCCCGCTATACTTTGATCCTTCGGGGGCGTCCACCCTTTCAGCTTTTAAAATAGTACGACCCGTTAGCCAAGGCTCGAGCTCCCTGCGAACGGTTTCAACTTCCGGGAGTTCAGGCATTAGCGTTTAAACAAACTAAAAAACAACATTGCCCAGCCTGTAAGCATACCTAAGCCACCAATAGGGGCAATGGCACCCAACCAAGACATATTTGTAGCAACCAGCAAGTAAAGGCTTCCTGAAAAAATCACTACCCCTATAAAGAGCACGAGAGCAGCTTTATGACTAACCTTAGGCAAAGTTCCAATAACCAGTAAAGCCAGGGCATGATACATCTGATAGCGCACTGCGGTTTCAAAGGTAACAAGTCGCTCAGGGCTTAAGATACCTTTTAATTCGTGAGCGCCAAAAGCGCCAAGTGCAACGGCCAGAAAAGCTAATACAGCACCCAGTTGGGCGGGGTTTAGATTTAAGGTTTTACCTGAACTAAGCGTTTTTTGCATGGCGCTATGTTAACGCAAGCTCGCTTAGGTTAGTAGGTGCATTTGTCAGTTTTCCGTCGCTTAAAAAGATGAGTTCATGCGCCCTTTTGGCAAGCTCTAAATTGTGCGTTACTATTATGACTGTTCGGCCTTCAGCGGCAACTTCAAAAAGAGCATCTAAGACAATTGACCCGCTCTTACTATCAAGATTACCTGTGGGTTCATCGGCAAAAATGACGTCTGGGTTATTGGCTAAGGCTCTTGCTAATGCAACTCTTTGCCGCTCACCTCCTGAAAGTTTGTAAGGAAGATGATGCAAACGTTCTCCCAGGCCAAAACGCTTTAGTAAGGCTTCTGCATGCGCTTTGCGCTTTTGCAATGTTTCGCCTGCCAAACCCATAGGAAAAGCTACATTTTGCCACGCAGTTAAGATATTGAGCAGGTTAAACGACTGAAAAACAAAGCCAAAATGCTTAAGGCGTAGCTCGGCCCTGGCGGCCTCGCTCAATTGACCCAGATTGGTTTCATTTAGATAAATAGTGCCCGTACTCGGGCTATCTAAGCCAGCGAGTAAATTAAGCAAGGTTGATTTTCCTGAGCCTGATGGGCCAACGATTGCCGTGACTTTGGCAGCCTTAAAATCATAGCTAAAGTTTTGAAGAGCTGTCACATTTCCAGAAGGCAAGGCGTAGGTTTTGTTTAAGCTGAGGGCGCGTAGCACCTTAGCGACCGCCACCGCCACCACCGCCACCACCACCGCCACCACCGCTGCTCGAGCCTCCCGAAGAAGCTGATGCAGAGGCTGCGGAAAGCGCGCTACTCATCGAGGTAATAGAGCTGGAAAAGCTACTGAAATTGGCCATATTGGTACTACCCATCCAGTGACCGCGGCTCATGAGTTCTTGCTCTGACATGCCAATAAGGGGCGCAACCCGTTTTAGGTTCCTAAGAAATACAGCAGCTACACCAAGCGCAGCAGCGTAGCAGAAGTAACGGTCCCAGAGTTTATAAAAATCATTAGGTGCGTCTTTCATTTGGGTGTAGTCGCTCAGGGTTCGTTTAAAGCCTTGCCAACCATAAACTTGTTCGGCAACTTCAGGTTTCCAAGCGGGTAGAGCAATGACTGCAATGATGAGCAGCATAACGCAGAGAAAGCCAAACATGATAAATAAGACTCGAGCCAAATCAAGGGTTATAAAAGCCAAAAGCCCACAGGCTGCTGCTCCAAGTAGGCTATAAATGGACCACTTGTTTCGCTGTTTGCGACTTTCCTCGGTCGTTAAAGGGCCACCAAAGATATTCTCAACATAGTCTCTGGGTTTTTTGGCCCAGCGCTGCATAAAGGAACTTGCTTTTTTCTCTGAGTAACGTTTGAGTTCGTTAAATTCCAGATGGGCAGGGTCGCCCCTGGTATTGCTGGCAGCAGCGGTTTTTAGGTAAGTTAAAACATCCCTTTCAAAAGGTAATAAGTCGTCTACGGGCTTATTTAAATCAAGGAACATCTCAAACTTTCTGCCTTTGGGGCTAAACTCGCCGTATCCCTTGCGTGCTAAATCCATAATAGTGGCATGGAATGCTGGCCCCATGCTGCTTTGCTGAAACTGTTGTGAAAGCATGGCGGTCACGGCTGCCGGGGGTAAATCGCTGGGTGGCTCAAAAGGATAGAGCATTGTCTCGAGCCTGGGTTCACGACCAAACTGATTATAGGCTCTGCCAATCCCTGCAATCAGCCAAGCTAGCACGCCTAAGCCTAATATTGCCCAGGCAGGCTGCCCCCTCAAACCGCGAAATTTCCGCTGGGTTTCATGGATGCCTGCAATCCTCGTTTCATCGCGTAAGAGCTTTTCAAAGCCAGGAGAGGTTCCTTTTTGGGTAAAAAGCGCAGGGTCCATCAGATAACGTATTTCCACGCCTTCACCTGAAGGAATGCGATTAAAGCGAACGGTAAGCGTGTCCCGATTATCGGAAAGACTTACAAAAGGTTCTTCGAGATTGCTATACCGGTGAACATAGGCGTCAAAGGGGGCTGCCATACGACCTGGGGCCCTAACAATAAGTTCATAACCAGCAATCCTTGAGTCTTCCCGTCCACTGATATTCCAGTACCACTGCACCACATCAGAGTAGTAGTTAAGCGTATTTTCTAAACGATAACGAAAAACGACCCGACTTTCTTTAACTCTATACGGATGTTTGACCACAACTTCCTGACCCCGTGCGCCACTTTCACAGGCTTGCTGGTAAGCCGTTGCGTCGTAACTTAGGCTGCCCGAGCCCTCAAGTAAGGTGAGGGTTTGCCCAGGCTCGAGCTTGATACAAAGATAAGCTTCACCAAAATCCTCGTCAGTCCAGAGGGTGCGCTCATCATTTACAATGACGTCACCATTTTCCATGATATCTACGTTTTGCTTTACATCACGCCATTCATAGCTGGCAGCAAGAGCAGTAGAAGACAGGCTTAGAGCTAGCAGTATCAGGACAAGGATTTTTGATTTCATGTTGCTATTATAGCGAGCCAAACAAGCAGCCGTAAGATGATTTTGTCGTATACCTGTCTCATTCTAAAGTGGGATGAAGGCAAAGACTTACAGCGGCCTTGGTGTTTGAGTTTTTTCTAGGCCTAGAAGATGCAGGCTAGTTACTCCCTTGCCATAGCTGTGGCAATAGAAATGCGCGCTGCCCGAAAAGCAGGAACGAGACCAGACACAAGACCCATAAGAAAGGCAACCGCTACTGCAAAGATAACGAGCCTTAGCGTGAGCGCGGCAACCTCGAGCCCTATAAGATTTATAGAGATTGCATTCACAGCAATCATGCCCAGTCTACCCAAAATGACGCCAGCTACCGCGCCAACAAAACTAAGGAGTAGAGCTTCGCCAAGCACCAAGCCGAAAAGAAAACGTGGGCGTGCGCCAATCGCTCTGACCACGCCAAATTCACGTGTTCTTTCAAAAACGCTCATCATCATGGTATTGGCAACGGCAATCGCGCCTACAATCAAAGCGATGGTGCTTATACCCAGCCTAACCACATCTGTTACTTTTACGCCTTGCTCTAAGACGCCTAAAACATCTGCACGGGTTTGAAAGCCTAAATCAGGATACGCAGCTTTAAGTTTTTTGGCGGTTTCCGCAGCGCGTGAGGGTTCATCAAGGTCAAGGGTGATAAAACTGAGTTTATCTGTTATACCAAGGGCGGCCTGCAAGCTTTTTAAGGGCACAATGATGCTGTTATCTACAATACCTTCGCTCGAGCTTACAATGCCCACAATCTCAAAGCTATAGTCACCATTTAACCTTAGCTGTCTACCTAAAGTGAGTTGGCTGCGTTTGGCGACTTGAGCACCAATGAGGGCAACTTCGCTGGTTTCATCTTCAATGCTAAGACTACGGCCTTCGTTCAATTTAAAACCACTAAAGAGATCAGCTAGATTTTCCTCGGGGGGTAATCCCTGAAAGACAAAGGAATTGCTCGGGCTAAGACCTGCGCGAAAGTGGCTGAGCAGGGGAGTTGCTCTTTTAATGCCAAACTCGCTGCTTTTTTGTCTTAGCTCAGTCAAATAGTATGCGGGGAGTTCAGGGAGCATAGTAAAGGAGGCACTGGCATCAAAGTCACCAAAACTCACCTGTAAATCAGGACCAATGCTACCGATTTGACTGGCAAATGCCTTGCGTAATCCTTCACCAAGGGACAAAAAAATGACCATTGACCCAACGGCTACAGCAATGCCTAGAGCAGTTAAAAAGGTACGAATGGGTCGGCGACTAAGGGCGCTAAATGCCAGTGACCAAATCATTCCTGAGAGTTATTGGTGGGTGCTTCGGGGCTTGTCTCGGAGGGTGTGGTTGTTTCGCTTGGTGAGTTTTCTTGGGGTAAGCTTTCTTGAATGGGTGCTTCGGTAGCGTTAGCGGCTTGCCCAAAAGCCCGACTTAGCACTTCGCCAGGAGAACCCAGCAGCCCAAGATCTTGGCCATTTAGCGAAACGCGAATCCCTCCTGCATTACCTACGTGAACAAATACAGGTAGCTTAAAGACAAACGATTCACCAGGTTGTAAAGTGGTATAAACCAGCCGCTCACCTTCGCCTCTGGCACCACTTTGGTAAACTTCAACCCAGGTCACTTCCCCTACGCTTAAGGCAAGTTCGCCTGTCTCGCTTGCGGTACTTGAGGCCCCAACAGCTTCACTGGTCGCACTGGCTGACTCAGGAATAAGATCAAAACTCAGAGTACTACTCTGGATGATATCTAGGTTTTGCTCGAGCGTTTCATAGCCGTTAAGACTTAGCTTTAAGGTTCGGTCAAGATTGGTAGTAACAGGTACGTCAATAAGCGGTGTCGTTCCAGGTAAGACGTAACCATCTAGGTTAACTTCAGCTCCTGGAGGATTGGTGATAATCGAGAGCAAGATGGTTTCTGCTGCGCCTTGTAATTCAGAGGTTGAGTTTGTATCTGATGCTGCTTCAGCAGATACTGATTCGGTTGGGCTTGCCTGAGTTTCAGAACTGTTGTCAAGAATGTCCGATGTTTCTGGCAAATTGGTATCTATAGCTGTTGTGTCTGCGCTGTTTTCCTCAGTTGCCATAATGCTTTCAGAAAGGGCATTATTGCTTGAGGTCTCAGATGAAGAGTTGCTAGTCTCACCTGCGCCAGTACCCTCATTTGCACTTGCTGAATCAGCATTGCTTGAGCTTGTCGCTACAGAATTGGTCTGATTACTGCTTGTTTGCGTCGTGATGCTATTCATGAAAAATCGGTTGACCAACCAAAACGATAAAACCATGAGGGCGGCAATGAGTAAAAAGGCAGGTAGCCAGGTAAACATGCGTCTTGATTCAGTATTTGCAAATTTGGGTTCGATTTGCTGGATACTTAGAGATTTGCTTTCACCGCGCTCGAGCTTGAATTGATCAAGTGCACCTTGGATGTCTAAACCAACTGTTTGTGCAAAAAGCCTGACAAAATTACGAGCGTAAATATCTTCGGGTAAGGCGCTATAGTCCCCAGCTTCTAAAGCGATAAGATAATCCTTGCGAATATTGGTTAGTTTGGCAACATCTTGAAGCTCGAGCCCTTTGGCCTGACGAGCCTGTTTTAAAGAGCTGGCTAAAGTGTGTAAGCTATGGTCGCTACTTTCAGACATACCTTCTCCTAAGTTTAGTGTACTTAAGTCTGCTTATCATGGGCTAGCTCGAGCGCTATTTTGGCTGCGAGAGCAGCATTTTCTTTTAGTAATCTTAAATTAACTTTGACGGTTTCACCGTTAGAAAGCTCGGCTAATTTGCCTAGTAAAAAAGGGGTTACATCTTTACCACTCAGCGCCTTGGCTTGCGCCTGTTTGTGGGCTTCAGCGAGCCAGATTTTTAAGTCAACTTCGTTTAGACCTTTTGAAACTGGGTTGCTGATTAAAAGCCCTTGGGCAAGGCTTAAACTTTTCTGTGTGCTAAATATCGCGGCAATTTCTTTAGCCGATTCGGCTCTTACAGGAATAGAATAGCTAGTATGGGGCAGATGGAAGCCTGCAAGATAATCGCTTTTATAGCCTATAACAGGAACCCCTAAAGTCTCGAGCCTTTCTAGGCTTGCTTTGACATTAAGAATGGATTTCGGACCAGCGCAAACAGTAATCAAAGGATAGTTCGCAAGAGCATTTAGGTCAGCCGATTCATCAAAAGGTTCATCATGTACACCGCCAATGCCTCCTGTTGCAAATACTTTTATTCCCGCCAGAGAGGCTGCATGTAAGGTGGTGGCTACAGTTGTACCCGCGTCTTTTTCTTGAGCACAAATACCAGCCATATTCCATAAAGAGGCTTTAGATGCTTTACTTGTCGCCAGATGCTCCATTTCAGTCTGGCTAAGACCTATAACAAGCTCACCTTTAAGGATGGCAATGGTCGCAGGGGTTGCCCCAGCTTCTCTTATGACTGATTCAAGAGAATAAGCAAGTTCAAGATTTTGGGGTTGGGGTAGCCCATGGGTAATAACCGTTGACTCGAGCGCGACAATAGCTTTGTGCTGGTTCAGAGCCTCGGCCACCTGAGGCTGGATTCGTAGTTTCACAATGAGTAATCATAACCCACTTTTAATCAGCTGTATGAACGGCTTTTAAATGTCTAAAAGCTAACAGCTAGCATCCTAAGATAAGTGGTGGAGCTAAAGGCAGGTTAAAACTAAACGAATAACTGTCGGCTTAGCAAAGTCGAGTAAGCCGACAAAATACAGAACTTTTTTCTACGGGATTGCCTAACGACTGTTTAAGCAAATACTAATCGCCAAACAGTTTTTTTAGAGCATCTTCTTTACTGGTTTTCTTTATAAGGTGCCAGCGATCACCTTCTAAAGCGATGCGATCTTTTGAAGTCAATTGCTCGAGGGTTGTTTGAATGGTGTCAACCGCAAGTTCCTCAAAATGATTTTCGTCAATAAAGCGCTGAATTTCTCTTAGGCTAGCGCCTTTAGACCCGCTTCGCTCTATCGCTTCAAATACCCAATCGTCGGTAGTCATAAGACTATTCTAATCTAAATAGAGACGAGAGTATTAAAGATTTTTTAATTTCGCCTCTAAATGAAGATGGGTTTTGGGCTGAAGAGAAATCTTAAGCTTATCTGGATACGGTTCCGTCATGATTATCTTCTGCTATTTTGGGCGGTTTGAAAAAGGCTTCTTGTTTGCCTCCAGAAAGCTCTGCCCAGGTAACTTCTGTATCTATAGAAATGGTTTTTACCGGACAGGCTTTGACACAGGCGGCGCAGCCGTTGCATTTTTCTGGCTCGAGCATCAGTACCGTGCCACCTTTGTCTGGCACATTAAAGCTGCGACTAAAAGCCTGAGTCGGGCAGATTTTGGTGCAGATAGGGCAGAGGATGCATTTATCAGCAACTCTGGCTAATTCCCAGGGAACCAAGTCATCAGCTTGGGGTTGACTACTTTCGATCATGCGATATTGCCGCTGCATTTCCCTAGGGAGCTTTGTCTCATCATCGCCACCTGGGTCAAGGGGTGCAAGGGCCTCGGCAGCAGTTGTTTTTAAGCTGCGAAAGCTGCCACGAAGTAAATCGCGCCGACTTAAAACGTCAGGATTATCAACCGAGTCATACCTATCTAAAACTTGAATATCAAGTTCAAAGTGTCGTTCTTTTAACTTGGCGAGAGTTTGCGCTTTTTGTAGATTTTTATCAAGAACCTCAAGAACAGCTTCTGTTCCTATCTTGCAAGAGCTGCATTCATTTCGTATCAGGGTCGCCGAGTTTTTGTTACCCGCCAGGCGCAAAAGATCACTAGAGCTCAAACGACCCAGACACTGAACTGTTTGAGCACCGCCTTTAACCTGCGAGCATTTTATGGGTGCGCCAGCTTGATAGCTAAAGTTTGCCTCGAGTGCCTGTGAAGGGCAAGATTGCACACAAATGCCACAGCCTGTACAGTCGATCGTATCAATCTTGACTTCTTTACCTTTTTCAAAACTAATGGCTTTTTGGGGGCAAACATCTTTGCAAACATGACAGCTCGTCATACCCTGCTTAAAGGCAATACAGTGTGCCTTAGTATAATTAGGCTCGACACTTGTTCTTTTGACAATAAACTTAAAGACACTATCCCACATAACTATCCAAGCACATACCTATCCAAAATCACATATTAGAGCCAAAAAGAAAGGGAGGCTAAACTTAGCCTCCCCAGATGACTATTTAGAAACCGTAAACTTCATTTCGTTTTTCACTAAGCTTGGTATGGTAGCCCGTTTCGTTTAGAAACTCTGTGAACTGATCAAAGTCCATTTGTTGTTTTTGGTCAGAAAGCGCTACGGCCGGGTTGGGGTGAACTTCTACCATAATACCATCAGCGCCAGCGGCTAAGCCAGCTTTGGTCAGAGGTACCAAAAGGTCGCGGCGACCGCCTGAGTGAGTCGAATCAACAAAAACAGGCAAGTGAGTCTCGAGCTTGGCTAGAGCTACAGCTGAAATATCAAGCGTGTTACGGGTATAGGTTTCATAGGTACGTATACCGCGTTCGCACAAAACAACATTGGTATTACCTTCACTGAGTAAGTACTCAGCACTCATAATCCATTCTTCAATGGTGCTGCTTAGACCTCTTTTTAAGAGTACAGGTTTTCTGCTTTTGCCTACGGTGCGTAGAAGAGTAAAGTTTTGCGAATTGCGTGCGCCAATTTGTAACATATCAACATATTCTTCAAAGAGACCAATATCGCTGCCGTCCATAATTTCAGCCACAAATTGTAAACCGTGCTTATCACAAGATTCTCTGGCCCACTGCATGGCTTTTTCGCCGTAGCCTTGAAAAGAATAAGGGTTGGTACGAGGTTTAAAGGCACCGCCACGGAAAAGTTTAACTCCTTGTTTGGCAACAAAAGCAGCGGTCATTTCAACTTGTTCTTTTGATTCAATAGCGCAAGGACCAGCTACAAGTACAGGAGCGTGTTTGCCACCTATTGCAACATCGCCCACCATAACTACGGTATCTTCTTCCCTTGTTGCCCTAGAAGTGAGGAATTTGGGCTTATCAGCTTTTTTGCCGACTTCCATGCTGGCTTGAAAAATATTTTTAAATAAACTTTTTAACGTAGCATTATCAAAAGGGCCTTGATTTTTAGCAATGATGGCATCAAGCATTTCTTGCTCACGCATAGGGTCATATTGAGATTGCCCAAGGCTTGACTGCATACCGCCAATTTCTTTGGCAAGCTTGGCGCGTTTTGATAAAAGATTTAAAATTTCGCTATTTAGTCCATCAATTTCTTGACGGAGTTCTGTTATTTTGTTTTCAGACATTTGGTTTTCCTTTCAGGGCGACGAACCTAAAGAGCAATTGCATTGGGCAATAGAAAATAAGCTAAGTTTTGAAGGGAAACTTAGAAAACAAAATATAGTGTAAATCGAAAGAATCGCATCAAGATAAGTGCGCCTTTCCGTAATTTACCTATTAAGGTAGAGCTTGCTCTTCTGCAATAGGTACACGTCGCTGGGCTAAGCGTACAACAATAATAGTGATTTCGTAAAGTATGACCAGAGGAATAGCAACCAGGGCAAAGTTAAAAGGGTCAGCTGTAGGGGTTAGAACGGCTGCCAGAATCATTCCTATAACAATTGAATAGCGTCGGAACTTGGTTAGAACTTTGCTGTAAATGAGGCCTAAACGCGCAAAGAGAAAGCCTACAACGGGCATTTCAAAGATGATGCCAAACACGGCCATATAAAGAATAATTTTCGAGATATAGTCGCCAATGCCTAGTACAAGGGTAATTTCACCGTTAAGAAATCCAAGAATGATAGGTAGGGCTAAGGGTAAAACCACATAATACGCAAATAAAACGCCACCGGCAAAGGCCATAAACGTAAAGAGCACAAAGGGCACGGCCCAGCGGCGCTCCTCTTTATAAAGACCTGGGGAAATAAAGCCCCAGATTTGTCCAAAAATAATAGGGGAAGATAAAACCAAACCAAAGAAAGCCGCAATTTGCATGCTTACCAAAAAAGGCTCGAGCATTTTAAATGCGGTTAGTTTACCTACATTTGCAGGCAAAGGTGCTTGCATCCAGGCAAGCAAATCAGATTGAAAATAAAAAGCTACACTCGCGCCAATAACCCAGGCGAATACGGCGATAAACAACCTAGTGCGCAGCTCTGAAAGATGATCAATAAGGGTCACGGTACAATACTCCAGCTTAAGGATTGCTCCAAGACTAGGCTCGAGCAATCCTTAAAACAATACTATAAATTTAGCTTTCTTTAACAGTTTCGGCTTTAACAGCTTCTTTTTCTTTAGCAGTTTCGGTTTTGACGACGTTATCATCTTTCTTGATTTCGCTCTCAATTTCATCTTTTACATCGCGGATTCCTTTGCGGAATTCACGGACTGATTGACCAATACCTTTTGCCATTTCAGGTAAGCGGCGAGGACCAAAGATGAGTAGAATGACGATCAGAATGATGATGATTTCTGGCATGCCTAAGGGACCAATTCGCATGTTCTAACCTCCGTTTCGACTTAAGTTTAGCATTTATATTGTTTAATAATGGTTTGTTTGCCATTTATGAATAAAGTATAAAAAAGGGCAATGGCATGTTCATATATCCATTGCCCTTTTTTATACCTAAAGATTGATTATTAAGCGAGCTTATTCACCAATAGCAAGTAATACGCCAAAGTCATCAGCAAGGTCAGTAGGAATAGCCAAACCCTCAGGATAAAAGCCGCCCTTTAAGGCTTTGCTGGTGGTATCTAAGAAAACGATGTTTGCAACCTCTCGAGGGGTGCGGGCAAAAGCCACAGAGTTTTCGTCAGTAGGAAGAATATTTGCCTTACCGTTTACGACGATGCCTTGATCTTTACCACCACCAGCAGCTGCGCGAAGTTTGGAAATAGCGTCTACAACAGCTTCTACCGTTGCTCCATAAGGAGTTACAACATCTTTTTGGGCATAGAGAAGTGTGCGAATTTCGCCTGCATGGTAGGCTTCCACCCCTAAAATACCAGCTGCTTTTTGAAGAACAGTCGGCTTATCTGTTATATAAGGAGCCGCACCATTGTAAGCCGTTACACCAACATCTTCAAAAATGAAAGCACCATGCAAGAAGAACAGCTCATTTGCAAATGGGTCAAAAACAGGCGCAAGGGTTGTACCAAACGCAGCGTTAGCTGCAGCAGAAAAACCACCTGCAAGATCAATTTTGGGTCTTGGCGCAACTGAAGCCTTAAGAACATCCCCTAAGGCTGCCCGTAAAAAGACTACATGGTTAAGCTCATCAGTGGCAATTTCATCGGCATATTGGGCAACAGCTGCATTTGTAAAAGCAATTGAGGTTTTACCATCAAAACCTGCTGGCAAAACAACTTCCGCGTCTCCACCAGGTAATTCAGCAATACGACCTACGGCTGCAAGATAAAAGGCAGCTTCTAGATATTCCAGATTAAGGGCAAAGTTTAAGATAGCAGCATCGTAGTTAGTATCTTTAGCAGGGGGTTGAGCGACTACACCACCACATGCCGTCAATACAGCACCTGCACCCATCATGCCTAGATTACCTAAAAGTTGTCTACGACCAATTGATTTTTTAAGTGCATTTTGAATATCCATTTTCTACCTCATTTGCTCCCGATTTACTGGTTCATAGCTGGAGACTTTAGATTTTTATGAACCTTCAGAACGTATTTACACAGAGTTTTGTCTTTTGGATGTTTAGGCTAAAATGAAATGTAAGGCCTCCTTAAGCCTAATTTTCTAGAAGAAGCTTGCCAAAATTTCTGAATTTGTTATGAACTCAAAAAGCAATCTCCATAATCAATTGGAGCATGGATTAGTAAGACTTCAAAGGTATAAATAGGCTTTGAAACTAGGTATATTTGTCCAGACAATGCGTATAAAAGGGGTAATTAAAAAGTACAACTGTACATTTGGGCTACTACTTAAGCAAAGATAATTACGAGTCGATTTAAAAGGCAAAGAGGGGCTCGAATCAGTATTGACACCCTAGTACCTAAGTGCTAAGCTACTCAACTGGACGTTTTTTGCGTTCAACCTTGCCGCTCTAGCTCAACTGGTAGAGCATCCGACTTGTAATCGGAAGGTTGTCGGTTCAATTCCGATGGGCGGCTCCACCAAAATTGCGTCAGCAATTTTGGAAGCTAAGATGATGTTATAGTCATCTTTATAAATGGGTCGGTGCCCGAGTGGTTAAAGGGGACGGACTGTAAATCCGTTGGCTACGCCTACGATGGTTCAAATCCATCCCGGCCCACCATTTAGAAGGATCATCTGTTGTTTATTAGGTGAACTTCTTGGAGCTAAAGCATAGGTATCCTTTTTAAAATAAAGAGGGTACCTATGAAAATGCGGGAGTAGCTCAGTTGGTAGAGCGTCAGCTTCCCAAGCTGAATGTCGCGGGTTCGAATCCCGTTTCCCGCTCCAGGTTATAGTTGTAGGCTTTGCTTGCAAGGACTAATCAAAGGGTTAATTAGTGGTGTTTCATTGGTATCATCAATGATCATCATTGATGATACCAATGAATGCTCGTGTAGCTCAGGGGTAGAGCACTCCCTTGGTAAGGGAGAGGTCGACGGTTCAATCCCGTCCACGAGCTCCACAATTTGATTTTTAGCCAACCTAACTGTTGGCTGTTTTTTGCTGCAACTGTTGGTTGCAACAGAAATGGAGTAGTAAAATGGCGAAAGGCGTATTTGAAAGAACAAAGCCTCATGTAAATGTAGGAACGATCGGCCATGTTGATCATGGAAAAACGACGCTGACAGCAGCGATAACGTTTA
>JAHEBB010000014.1 GCA_024642575.1 Trueperaceae bacterium
CTGAGGCTTGTCTTGATGACGCAGCCAAAGTTATAAAAGAGACGATGGAAAGCGCTTATAAGCTGGCTGTGCCTTTGACTGCTGAAGTGGGTGTGGGTAAGAACTGGCTCGAGGCAAAGTAAATGCTTCGTTAGTACTGATTATTCATGCGTCATTCTAGTATTCGCTTAAATCCATAGCCAAGACTTTGCGCAAAACGCCATTAATTCTTCTCAATAAATTGCATTTCTAACAATCATTGCACCACATCATTATTAGCTTCAGAATGAACCATGAGTTCCAAAGAGGCTGGCTCCTTGTTAAGGAAGCCAAAGTCATCTGGTGCAACCTTTCGTGGAAATGCAAAATATTTAGAAAAACTAAAGCGGCTTATACTGCCCCGCTACAAAAATAAAGTTGCAGTTTAATAGCATTAGCTCTTCTGTGGTAGGGCATTCCATCGAAAGAAAGCATTTCTGCCCAGAACATTTAAGCAGAGATGCTTTTATTATCTTAAATCACAAACCTTAGCTCGAGCCCTTTTCCCAAACCGCATGACTTATCCGAATCACCACTGGGTTTGGCCATTTATAATCATTATGCAAACGCTGGGCACGCATAACCGATAGGTGTAAACCGTGGTCATCTTGTGTCCAGCTTCCTTTAGGATTAACCTCTGGGCGATACTCGAGCACCCATCCTGATTGCCCTAAAAGCTCGACTTCGGTCTTCTCAGTTGCCCGAACCGTCTGTAATGTGATGACCTTACGCTCGCCTCTCGGCCAGGGTTTTCCTGTAATGATGGCATAGACTGTATCGCCCTTAGTCGTAAACCAAACATCATGATCAAGCGTTGCACGCTCCCGAATTGTGGCTAAAGGAAATGAATTATAAATTGCTTCTCGGTTGACAAAGAGCCACAGCGCCAGTTCTTGCAAACGCTCAGTTTGCTCTATGGGTAACTCACCATTGGGTTTCGGACCAACATTGATGAGTAAGTTTCCGCCTTTTGCCCTGGTTTCTATTAACATTTCAATAAGCTGCGTACCTGATTTGTAACTTTCATGGGTGGGTTTATAGGCCCACTGGGTTCCGAGCGTAAAACAAGCTTCCCAGGGCGCAGGTAAAGGCGTATCTGGAATTTTTTGCTCTGGGGTAGCCATGTCACCTCTTGTCACCACGGTCTGCGGCGAAAGTTCCCAGGTGAGTTGTTTTAAACCTTCTGCCTCACCATCAAAAAACATCAGGTCGATAGGGCCATAGTTGCTCAGAAGTTCGGTTAGCTGCGCCTTGTTATGCGCCATGAGTTCAGAGTTATGCAGCGGACTTACTGTTTTGCCATCTCGGCTGACTGCATGACCTTGCTTAGCTAAGAACCAGAAATCATCAGGGGAAAAATAAAACCCTATGGCAATATCCCAGCGGCGAAAGGCATCGACTATTTCTTTCGTTATGTCTTTAGCGTAAGGCGTTTGCATAATGTTAAAGGGTGTCGTTTGTGTTTCAAACATACAAAAACCACTGTGATGCTTGGTAGTAAAAACCACGTAGCGCATACCTGCAAGTTTGGCGAGCCTTGCCCATTCATCAGGGTCAAAATGGGTGGGCTTAAAGGTTTTAGGGAGCTCATGGATAAAACGATCAAGGTAATCATCTGATGCGCCAACCATAGAGTGACTAATCACAGAACCTAACTGCGAATCTAAACTCCAGTGAATAAAGAGGCCTAGACCAAGGCTAGAAAACCACTGGGCTCGAGCCCCATCATTACCAGAGTTTAACGAGGGGTCTTGATATCCTTTGGCGATACCGGGCGTTTCATCCAGCTTGGCTTGATTTGACATAGACGCTAGTATACGAAGTAAAAAAGAAAAAGCCCATCTCTTCTATTAGAAACAGGCTGCAAGAATTCTTAAAATGGACTTAGGCGACAGTACAAACCTCATCAAACAGTTTAGGTAATTCGGGGGCATCTAAAATTTCGGCTAAAGCCACCATGAGTCTATGGTAGTACCTTGGGCGTGCATTTTCACCCATTAGTCCCAAGCGCCAGATTTTACCTGCGGTCGCACCTAAGCCTCCCGTCACACTGATAAAGTATTTGCTTCTAAGTTCCTGACGCACTTTGGCATCATCTAAACCTTCAGGAAGGGTTACCGCCAGCACAGTAGGCAGGCGGAATTTTTCAGGTATAAAAGCACCAAATCCAACGGTACTTAGCGCTTTAAGGGTGGCTTCACCTACAAAATGAGCCCTATGGCTCCGCTCAGCAATACCTTCACTAAGCGCCACCCGAATCGCTTCGCCAGTTGCCCAGTGAAGTTGTACAGGAATCGTATGGTGATACTTTCGCCCTTTAGCACCAACTGCCCAGTAAGCTTCCATACCAAGGGCGTCACTGTACCAGGTGCTTACCTTGGTTTTGCGCGCGGCAATAGCTTGCATGGCTCTTTCGCTAAACGCAACAGGCGCTAAGCCTGGAGGGGCCGAGAGGCATTTTTGTGAACCCGTATAAGCGTAATCAACACCCCAGGCTGCCATATCAAACTCGAGCATACCCACAGTTGTTACCGCATCTACCGAAAAGAGTGCCCCCACTTCAGCAGCAATCTCACCAATTTCTGCCACAGGATTAAGAACACCTGTACTGGTTTCACCATGCACCATGGCAATAAGTTTTGGGCTTGTTTCAAAGGCGATGTTTCTGACAGCTTCTATATCCACTTCTTGCGCGTGTGAAAAACGCAGCGGTATGACGTTTGCCGCCAACCGCTCGCACATTTCAATCATGCGCTCGCCAAAGACACCATTACTGATAATCAGAACTTTTTCACCAGGCTCGAGCAAATTTGCAAAGCCAGCTTCCATCCCCAGTGAACCCGTTCCCGAAAGCAAGCTAACAAAAGCGCCTGGTCCTGTTTTATAAAGCAGATGTAAATCAGCGACAATTTGATCGTTATAAGCAAATATATCTGCGTCCATATGGCTACGCATAGGCCACTGCATCGCTGCCAGTGCCGCTGGATGGATGGGGGTAGGTCCAGGTATTAAAAGTGTTACTTCTTGATGCTTATCCATAGGGCACGTCCTAAATGTGAGCACGTTTAAAACCAGGCTCGGTTTCTACACTTACGCACTCTCCGAGTGTAAATCATGTCTTTAACAAAAGAAAAACGACCTGTCCCACACTGGGAAGGTCATTCAGCAAGCGATATACAAAGGGCTTAACGCCTTTGGCATATCGCAGTTAGAGCGCTCGCGGCGCTAAAGACATCATTTCGTTGAGTAGTTTACACAAGATGTGTGCGTTTGTAAAGTCATACCTAGATTTTTGCTGCGGTTTCGTTTTCTTTCTTTGCAAACTATCTAGCTAGACCTCTTAGACTTAGATGCTACACTCGAGCCTTGAAGCCCTAAGCTTTATGCAGTTTCATCCTAATTCTGAATTGGTATTTTTATGTCTAATCTTACACGCACACTGCGTTTATCTGTCCTGGAAGGAAGTCTGGGGCAAATTTTTTTGGTCTGGACTACGGGCAGTGTCTTAATTGGTTACATGCTTCACTACAACGCCAGCCCTACACAGATTGCCTTAGTCTCGAGCATTCCTGTTTTGTCACAGATGTTTAGCCCCGTCGTAGCCTGGTGGGCAAACGGTCTTAGCCAAAGGCGCATTCTGGCGACTGCGCTAGCTTTTATTGGTCGCAGCCTCTGGGTACTGGCAGCTTTAGCGCCTAATCTCGGCATTCCCGATAAAGTCATGCCCCTCTTTTTACTGGTGGTTGTAGGTTTATCCAGTCTTTTTCAAGCCACCTTTGGCACCCTCTGGACAGATTGGATGGGTTCTGTAGTTCCTGAAGACAGACGAGGGCGCTACTTTGGTCGTCGAGCAGGCATTGTTGGGGTTGTAGGTATGCTGGCAAGTTTGGCAGCGGGCTGGTTTCTTGATCATATAGCTGCCCCCATTAGCTTTCAGATCGTTTTAGGTTTATCTGTCGTCTTTGCCTTGGTAGGTGCAAGTCTTTTACTGTTTCACTTTGAACCCCCAAAAGCCCGTCGGCAACTCCCCTTTCAGGAAGTTTTGCTTCAACCCTGGAAAAGCAGTAATTTTCGCAGGTTTCTGGTTTTTGCCGGTTATTTTCACTTTGGTATCTTTTTATCCGCAGCCCTAATTACGGCCTATTTTTTACAGCAACTGCATATGACCTATACCCAATTGGCCATCTTTTCTATCATCGCTTCAACGACGGCGCTGATTAGTACCAATATCTGGGGGCGTCTTGCCGATAGATTTGGCAATAAGCCCATTCTGGCTGCCAGTGTTTTAATCATGGGTATTGGCTTTCCTAGTACTTGGATTCTGGCTGGGCTTTATGACAATCTGAACTTTATCTGGTTAAGTGCAGTGATTGACGCCATTGCCTGGGGTGCAGGTGGCCCTGCTATTTTTAATTTGGCACTGGTAAGCGCGCCAAAAAACGAGCGACTGAGTTTTATTGCCATGTACAGTCTGGTAACAGGTTTGATGGGCTTTTTGGGGGGCGCTGTCTCCGGCCCTGTTTTAGAGTTTTTAAGTCGTTTTTCGACAGGCGTTTGGTTACCTTATTATAGTCTCTTTGTCGTGTCAGGCTTTATACGCGCTTCTTCTATTCTTTTTCTTTTACGCGTTGAAGAAACCAGAGAATGGACCAATCAATCCTTCTTTAAAACCCTAAGACCCTGGCGACGTATTGGCTTTCCTTGGCGCTAATAACTTAAGAGGCTCGAGTTAAGTGCCTTTCAGAAAAAACCCTCCGAATTTTTTTTCAGTATGCACCATCAAGCTCAGTACCAAAACAGTTCACCTTAGAGGTACTTAAATCCTACCCTTATACCTTCACACTTGCTTTTAAGCTGCATTTTGGAAACTAACGCCAAATCCAAACAGAGTGATATTCTTAACATTGGGAGGTACCTATGCTGAAGCGTATGCTTATCCTGGCGTTAGGACTTTTATCTTTTACGGTGTTCGCGCAATCTGCGCGGCAAACTACTCTGGTCGTGGGTGTTGATCTGGGTGATCTGATTACCCTTGACCCCCAAGTTTCTTATGAGTTTTCAGGTAGCTTAATTACCGATAACCTCTACGAAACCTTGGTGCGTTTTGAAGGTGCTGATCTTTCTGAGGTCAAACCTGCTCTAGCTGAATCATGGTCAATCGAGGCGCAAGCAGATGGTAGCCATAAAATCATCTTCAACCTGCGTGATGCCACCTTTTCTTCAGGCAATCCAGTAACCGCTGCCGATGTCGTTTACTCTTTTGATAGAGCGATTGGTATTGCTGGACCCTCTTCTTTCTTATTTACCGATGTTGCCAAAATGGCGGTAGGTTCAACCGTTGCTGCCAATGATAAAACCGTTGAGCTAAGCGTACCTGCCAATGCTAACCCCAATATTGTACTAAACCTCTTAACCTTTAATATTGGCGGTATTGTTGACTCAAAAGTGGTCATGGAACATGAACTTGATGGCGACTTTGGCAGCGCCTGGATTCGCGAAAACTCGGCTGGTTCTGGCCCTTATGTGCTCGAGCGCTGGGATGCGGGTTCACAAATCATTTTGACTGCCAACGAAAATGCCAGCCGCGTTGGCTCAATTAAACGGGTCATTTTAAGAAACATGCAAGAGTCAAGCGCTCAGCAAGCTGCCTTAGAGTCTGGCGAAATTGACGTAGCCTACAACTTCACCCCTGAAGCTTTTAATGCTGCCAAGTCAAACGCTGACTATACTGCCCTGCAAACCGATTCCTTCCAGATGACCTACCTGGGTATGAACTCTGGGGAAGGCAAACCCTTTGCTGATAACCGCATTCGTCAGGCCGTGCGCTACGCCATTGACCAAGACGGCATTATCAATAACCTCTTAGGGGGTCTGGGTCGCAAAATGCAAACCATTATTCCCTTTGGTCTTTTTGCTTCGGATGACACCATGTACTATACGCATGATGTCGAAAAGGCCAAGGCTCTTTTAGCTGAAGCTGGCGCAGAGGACTTAACCGTGGAGTTTTTGGTAAGTACCGGCTCTTGCGGTGGTGGCATTCCTTGTGCTGATCTGGGTGCCAAAATTCAAAGTGACCTTGCCGAAGTTGGTATCACTGCCAATATTCGTCAACTGGTACAATCTGAACTTTTAGATATTTACCGCGCCCAAGGTGCCGAACTCGTTGTAGTAGGCTGGAGCCCCGACTACCCCGATCCAGATGGTAACGCTACCCCCCTGGGTGATTACAATGCCAAGTCACTGGCCTGGCGTAACGACTGGAACAATCCTGCTTCGTCTGAACTAGCTGCTGCTGCCGCCTTAGAGTCTGACAGCGCCAAACGCGGTGAGCTTTATGGTCAGCTGACCAAACTGGTTGCTGAAGAGGGTCCTTTTGCCATACTTTATCAACCTTCTGTGCCTATAGTGACTCGAGCCTACGTCAATGATTTCATTCGTAATGCTCAAGGCAATGTTGACTTTGATAAAGTTAGCAAGACTGAGTAAGTTGCCCCTTTACTAAGTATTCTGGTGGTCAGTAGTTAACTACTGACCACTTTATTTAAGGTTTATCTGATGCTTGCTTATTTACTGCGCCGTCTTGGCTATCTTATTTTTGTGGTTTGGGGCGTGAGCTTTGCTGCTTTTTTTATTGCTCAAGTTGTCCCGGGTGACCCGATTGCCGCAGCCCTTGGTTCCAATGCTCGTGACGCGCAAATTGAGGCTTACCGCATTAAAACGGGTCTTGATAAGCCTGTTTGGGTGCAGTACAGTCGCTATTTGAACAGGCTCGTCAAAGGCGATTTAGGTAATTCTCTAAGAACGCGCCGAGCCATTGCTGCCGATTTGAGAGATTTTTTCCCGGCGACGCTCGAGCTCACCCTTGCCGCTATGGTCTTTGCTATTTTATTTGGTTTACCCACAGGCTTACTGGCAGCCCTTTATAAAGACACAGTGATTGATGTTGGAGTTAGAAGTCTGGCACTAATTGGTGGCGCAACCCCTATTTACTGGCTAGCTATTTTACTTATTAGTATTTTTCATACCAAACTGGGCTGGTTGCCTGGTCCAGGCAGGCTTGATGCTTTTCTGATTCCCCCACCTGAAGTCACCAATATGATGAGCATTGATACCCTTATAGCCAAAGACTTTGAGGCCTTTATTGACTCGATTCGCCATCTTATTTTGCCTGCTATTGTTTTGGGTGCTTTTTCTACTGCCCTTTTGGCTCGCATGGTTCGTAACACCATGATTGAAGTTTTGGCTCAGGACTATATTCGTACCGCAAGAGCCAAAGGCATTAGTGAACGCTGGGTCATTGTGAAACATGCCCTGCGTAACGGGGCGCTGCCCATTTTGACGGTGCTAGGCAATTTGCTTGGTAGCCTCTTAACCGGCGCTGTTTTAACCGAAACCATTTTTTCCTGGCCTGGGATTGGCAGTTACGCAACCTCGAGCGCCATTAGTTTAGATTTTCCTGCTGTTATGGGCGTAACGCTGGTGGCAGGTCTGACCTATGCAGGCATCAATTTGTTTGTGGATATTCTTTACGCCTTCTTTGATCCTCGGATTAGCTACGCATGAACGACTTACAAAAACGTAACTTACGCCGCTTCTTAAAAAATCCTGGCAGTTTATTAGGCAGCATCATTGCGCTCATTATTATTTTGCTAGCGCTTTTTGCACCTCTCATTGCCGGTGACCCCTTAGCACAAAATCTTTCCGAGCGTTTACAAGCCCCAAACCCAAATCATTTTTTGGGTACCGATCAACTTGGAAGAGATGTCTTTTCGCGCGTTTTACAAGGTGCCCGCATTTCCCTAAGGCTCGGACTTATTGTGGTCAGTCTTTCTCTGTTTGTCGGTTCCCTGGTGGGTCTAACAGCAGGTATTTTAGGGGGCTTATGGGATGACCTACTTATGCGCATTACAGATATCTTTTTAGCCTTTCCCGCGCTTATTTTGGCGATGGCAATTTCCGCTGCCCTTGGCCCCAATCTAAACAACGTCATGATTGCGGTGGCTGCTGTGTCCTGGCCAAGTTATGCAAGATTATTAAGGGCGCAGGTATTGGCGCTTAAACATGTCGAATTTGTTGATGCTGCCAGGTCACTAGGCGCAACCCAAACTCGCATTGCGCTCAGGCATCTCTTACCTAATAGCGTTACACCGCTTATGGTGCAAGCCAGTTTTGATATTGGCAGCGCTATTTTAACGGCAGCCGGGCTTAGTTTTATTGGCTTTGGGGCGCAACCCCCGATTCCTGAGTGGGGCGCGATGGTCTCTGAAACGCGCAATTTTATAAATGAAGCACCCTGGGCCTCAAGCTCACCAGCCATTGCCATTTTGCTAACCGTTTTGGCTTTTAACCTTTTAGGCGACGGCATCCGCGATGTGCTTGACCCGCGCTCGAGCCAACGCTAATAGGTAAAACCAGGCTATTCTGAAGCAAGGCGTTTGACAGGTAAAGAAATAAGAATACGCGTGCCTTGACCCGGCGCACTATCTATCTGAAGATTTCCCCCAAACAGTCGAATGCGTTTTTGGGCTCCGTATAAACCAAGCCCTGTTCCTTTAGGCTCTTGACTAAAATCAGGTTTAAACCCTTTACCCTTATCTTCAATCATAAGCTGCAAGCTATTCGCATCTTGACTGAGGGTTAAGCTTGCTTCATTAACATCGGCATGTTTAACACTATTAAAGAGAATTTCTCGTGTCAGGTTAAAGAGCAATATTCTAAGGGCTTCGTCGGTAATTTTACAGCTACCTGTACAGTTAAGGTTTACTTTTAGACCTTGCCTTGCAAGCATCGAATCTGCCAGCCACTGCAATGACACCCTAAAATCCTCTTCCCTAAGAGCAACGGAACCCAGATCAGTAACCACATCACGCGTAAGCTGTAAGACCTTGCGCAGCGTTTCAGAGGTAGTAGCGAGCGTTTCTGCTTGCTCACCCTCGAGCCCTTTTCTAAGCTTGGCTAGGTTAAATTGCAAGGCGTAAAGCTCTTGTTGAACACTGTCATGTAAATGCGTGGCAATTCGCTGCCGCTCTTGCTGCTCTGCCAGGGTAAGCTGAACCGCAAGCTGACTAATTTCAGAGGTGCGCGCCCTGACTTCTTGCTCGAGCCCTGAGTTAAGCTGCGCCAGAGACTCCTCTAGCTTCTTGCTGCTGGTACTGTCCCTTACCACTTTCGCAAAACCTAGCAAACTACCTTTTTCATTAGATAGTGCCGTCATAGCCCCAGTTGCCCAAAATTTACTGCCATCAGACTTTTGATGCCAGCGAACATCATTGGCATTGCCTTGCTCTTTTGCCAAACGCAATTCTCTTTCTAAAATACCGCTTTTTCGGTCTTCTTCAGTAAAAATAATTTTTGCGCTTTGACCCACAAAATCTGCTTCATCATAGCCAAGAACATCCTTGACACCTGGGTTCCAAGTAAGGATAGTGCCATCTAAACCAATGGCAAAAAAAGCATAAATATATAAATTGTTGACAGCTAATTTTTGCCAACCTTCAAAGAGAGAGCTTGGAGCTATAGGTTTAGTACCTGACATTGCTAGTGACTATACTACAGATAAGTCTGCCAACATTAGCCCTTAAGTTTTGCTCTGGCCTGTTGGCCTGACCATCAAACAAAATAACCAGTGATTAAGAAAAAACCTGCGCCTTTTGCGGCGTGAACTTCTTTACACCCTGCTCAAAGTGGGTAAATGTAAGAGTTTTGTCATAAATTTCTCCCTAAGCTATACCTTAACTTTTTCGTTATTTTCACCTTCTCTTGCATCGTCAATCACTTTGAAACCTGCCACTCTTGGCAAAACGAAACTGAAGCATGAAAGGTACTCATATGGCCAAAATTACTATTATTGATGACTCTAAGGCTACCGTAGACATGCTTGCGGCCATTTTACGTGGGGGCAATCATGAAGTTACGGCTTATTTAGATAGCAGTAGCGTTGAGCTAAGCATTGCCAACGAACAACCCGATCTCATCTTGCTTGACATTGTTATGCCCGAACGAAATGGCTTTGAGGTTCTAAGAGCATTAAGACGCGATAGCAGTACCCGAAACATACCCATTATTTTGGTAAGTTCCAAAAATCAGCCCACCGATATCAGCTGGGGAAAACGTCAGGGTGCCAGTGATTATGTAACCAAACCCTTTAGCCCTGAAAGTATTTTATTTGCAGTCAGTCAGTTCGTCTAGACATGTCTCCACTGTCCCCCTACCCTATAAACCCAAAGGCTTGTTATTTTAAAATTGGTTCTCATGCTTTTGCTGTTGAAGCTAGCTATGTCAAGCAAATCATTAGCTTAACGCAGTTTAGCCCCGTACCTCGTAGTAGTAGCTATCTCTGGGGTCTTGTTGCCATTGAAAGCAGCATTTTACCCTTAATAAATAGCTATGAGCTTTTAGCTTTAGAAACCGCCAAACCCAATCTAGCCATTGTCTTAAACCATGACAATAAACCTATGGCTTTTGCCTTAGATGAGGTGATTGGCTTTGCTGAGCTCGAGCCTGCCGAAACAGATAGCTTGACTCCTTCAGCGTTACCTGATGCCTTTCGGAGATTTATCAAGGGTCAATTTTTCTTTCAAGGCAATTCTTATTTCAATTTAGATGTCGTAAAGCTTTTGGCTCTTGTAGAAACGCAACTTGAGGTGGTCTAGCACTTATGTTTTTAGCTTTATATCTTTCTTTCATAGCTCACTTTTTAGGTGCTGCAAGGTTTTTAGCTCGCTGTTTCCAGAAATTTAGGGCTGAGCCTTGCTTTGGCCCCATGATTTTCTTTGATAAGTTTCTTTTGAGGAGTTTTTATGTCGGCAGAAATGACTAAGCTATTGGCGGAACAGCGTCAGCAACAAGGCTCAGACAACCCCTTTGACCCCCAGGTTCTTAGCGACAATGATCTTGATGGTGTTATGTTTGATAATGAGCCAGATGATGATTTTGATCTTAATCAGGCGACGCATATTCATGACCTGATGGATCAGCGACCCTCGATTAGCCCCCAACCCGAAAAACCTAAGGCTCGAGGCTTTTTCTCTCAGCTTTTTAAACAACCCGAAGTAGACTCGAGCGTTAATGCCTATGGTTTTCCCACCAGTACCACCCAGTTTGGTACGGCCTTTGATGATGCTATTAGTCTGGCACCCGACAAGTCTTTTTCAACCTTTCATGCCGATGAAGGAACGATTCAGACCAGCAGTAAAATCAGTACCAAAATCATTTCCGCCCTTCTTGGCCTCATTCTGATTAGTCTGACGGCAGCTGGCTTTAGTACCCTTTATCAAGTGCGTAAAGGCATTATTAATCAAGTCAAGGCAGACAGATTGGTGCAAACCCAAAGCACCGTTGATTTAACCAGAGCTTTTTTTGTTGAAGAAATTCAGCCTTTAGAAGCGCTTGCCACCAGCCATATTCTTAGCAATGCTCTTATCTTCCGCAACCAAAGCTATACGGGTACTCAAGACGACATACAAGCAGGCATTCGTTACTTAGATAGCGTTTGGCAAGCTGCGCCCGAAGCAGACCCCTTAATCCAAAACACCACCGATCCAAGTCTTAATGAGATTACTGAAAGTCTTGCTAGCTTTCTTGAGCGCTTTCCTCAGAATACCGAGATTTTTGTCACCGATATTTACGGCGCAACGCTGGCAGCCACAAAGCGACTCAGCAATTATAGTCAAGCAGATAAAGACTGGTGGCAAGCTGCCTGGAATGGGGGTCAGGGTGCTTATTATATTTCTCAACCTGCATTTGACGAAAGTTCGAGCACGCCCACTCTAGTTATTGCCTTTCCCATTTTGAATGAGTCAAGAGATCAGATTGTTGGCATTTTAAGGACAACCCTCAGCATGAGCAACCTGGTTCGCCATATTACTGATATCAAATTTGGTGAAACGGGTTATGCAGTTCTCTTAAATGCTCAAGGTAAGGCCCTTATTGACCCAGGTTTAGACAGGGGTCTTAATGCCAATGAGCTTGACCTAAGCCTTAAGGCAGGTTTTACGAGTAGCGATGAGGGGGCAGAAATTGGCAAAAACGAACAAGGCACAGATACCATTTTTACCTATGCTAAAGTTGTGCCGCCTCAAGAAGTCATGTCATCGGCTGATTTGCATAATCAGATCTTAACTGCCGTACAAGCGCTCAATTGGTCAGTGCTAACTCGGCAAAATAGTGATGAGGCTTTAAGCATTCTTAACCAGGTCATCACCTGGACCATCGCTATAGGTGCCATCACGCTGTTACTTGCCCTCATCGTGGCAACGGGCATTGCCAGAACCATTTCAAGACCGATTCGGCAATTGGCTTTACTCTCGCATCAGGTGGCTCAGGGCGATCTTAGTCAGCTTGCAGAAATTAAGTCTAATGATGAAGTAGGCTATCTCGGAACCGCATTTAACACGGCTATTATGCGCCTTAGAAGCATGATTCGAACAGAAGAGGAGCTCGAGCTCGAGCGCCAGGAGCGTGCCAATTTGCAAAGCAATATCTCAGCTTTCCTTGATACCGCAATGGATATTGCCGATGGCGATTTTACCCAGCGGGGTCAGGTTTCTGAAGATGTTTTAGGTAATGTGGTTGACGCCATTAACCTGATGGTTGAAGAGGTTGCCTATTTGCTTCGTGATGTACAGTCTGCCGCACTCTCTGTAAATGACGGCTCTCAGGAAATGCTTGAAACCACCGAAGCCATTACCAGCAGTACCCAGCAGCAAACGATAGAAGCCCAAAAAGCTCGCCAGGATGTGGTCGGTGTTACCAATTCTATTCGTGAAATGGCAAAAAATGCTCAGATTTCAGCCCAGTCTGCCGAACAAACCCTGAAAGCTTCGCAGCAGGGTCAAAGCGCTGTGACCAACACCCTGACGGGCATGCAAAATATTCGCCGTGAGGTTCAGGCCATTTCTAAACGTATTAAAAACCTGGGTGACCGCTCCCTGGAGATTTCAGAAATTGTTGATACCATCGCGCGTATTTCCAGACAAACAAACCTCTTGGCCCTTAACGCAGCCATTGAGGCTTCAGGTGCCGGGGAAGCCGGACGCCGCTTCGCCATCGTTGCTGATGAAGTAAGAAAACTGGCCGATGATTCAGCTGTTGCTACTCGCCGCATCGGAGAACTCATTAAAGGCGTACAGGTCGAGGTTCAAGAAGTCGTCGTCAGCGTTGAAGACGGTACTCGCGAGGTAGAACAAGGTTACCGCGTTGCTACAGAAGCTGGGGAACGTCTTAAAGAGATTGCCAGCATTTCTGAACAAACGGCAACCTTGGCCAAACTTATTTCTCAAGCCACGACCGCTCAGGTAGCCGGGGTAGAAGAGGTAGGTAGCGCCGTCAACCAAATTACCGGTATCGCAGAATCAGCCCAGAGCAGGGTCGAGCAAGGCCGCGCCGTCGCCGAGCGTCTTCAGGAATTATCTCAACAACTTACCCAAAGCTTAGAACGCTTCCGTCTTGCTTAGATTGCAGGTTTATTGCCTATGAAACGTTATGACTTATGAAAAAGAAAGCTTTTTCCCTCTTTAATCTGCCTCTGGGCGGTCGCAAAAAAGCGCCTGATGAGGCTAGTCAAGATGAGCCTATAGAAGACTTGGGGTCAGTGCAAACTTCGGCAGTCAGCAGTCCAGCCAAGACGCCTGGACTGCTGACAAGACTAAACGCTCGAGCCGAGGCCACTAAGACCCGGCAAACACCCGACTTGCAAGAAACGCCCGAATTTGACGCCGCCAGTGTGTTTAGTGATGAAGACGTTGATTTGACTAATTCCAGCAGCTTTGACGCTCTTTATGTAACGCATACAGGGGGGCCTTTAATTGCTGATCACATAAAGGTTGACGTAAACGAAGCAATATATGCCGAAACTGAAGATAGCATGGTTGGGGCAAGTGAAAAGGCTCGAGCGCCTAAAAAAGCTGAAGCTTTTAAAGGCTTTTTAGACCCCCTCATCCTTTTGCTGAGTTTTGCCTTTCTCGCCGTGATTGCCCTGATGATCTGGCAGGCAAACCGCATGCAGGCAAGTCTCATTGAGTCAACAGCTTTGCAAGAAGCCAGCAGTCTGCGTAATACCATCGTCACGGTACGCAGCACTTACAGCTCAGATGTTGTTGCCAGAGTTAAAGCTGCAGGCGGGATTGTTAGCCATGACTTTAAAAATATTGACGGTGCCATTCCTATACCTGCAACGCTGACCATTTTGCTCGGCGAAAAGATTTCTGAAGACAGTTCAGGTGGCAGCTTTAGGCTTTTTAGTGAATACCCTTTTCCCTGGCGTACCAATGGTGGCCCCAGAGACAGCTTTGAAACCGAAGCGCTGGTAGCTTTAAAGCAAAATCCTTCCGAGCCTTTTTACCGCATTGAGACTTTAAACGGTCAATCCGTTTTACGCTACGCCCATGCAGATATTATGGAAGCCTCTTGTGTAGAGTGTCACAATACCAGAGCAGACAGCCCCAAAACGGACTGGAAAGTTGGCGATGTCCGCGGGGTTATGGAAGTTAATTTGCCCTTAAGTAGTGTCTCAGCGCAGGCTAATGCCAGCCTTAGAACCATCATTTTACTGATTATCGCTGTGGCAGTTTTGGCAGTTTTAACCCTCTTTTTCTTTCTAAGAAAAACCCGCCAGACAAATGCTGCCCTTCAAGCGAAGCGTGAACAGGAAATAGAAACCGAAAGGCTCTTACAAGAAGAAAAACTAAGTGTTCAAGAGCAATCTATTGCCCAGGCCAGAGAGCTGCAAACCAACATCAATTCCTTTATGTTGGTACTTACCGAAATTGCCCAGGGTGACTTTAGCCAAAGAGGTCAGGTCAGTAACGACGTTTTAGGCGATATGGCAAGTGCCATCAATCTGATGGTTGAAGATTTGAGCCATTTAATCAGACAGGTTCAGACTTCTGCCAGTTCAGTTAACGGCAACGCCGAAGTGATGTCACAAACCACGCAGTCAATTGTCTTAAGCGCCCAAAAACAGCTTCAGGTCGCAAAAACAGCCCGTCAGGAAATCCTTGAAGTCCATAAGACTATTCAGGATATGGCAGTTAAGGCCAATGCTTCAGCCAAAGCAGCTCATCTCACCTTAAGTGCCTCTGAAAAAGGAACCCTGGCCGTTAGCGAAACCCTTTCGGGCATGCAGGGTATAAGAAGCAATGTTCAGTCCGTAGCTCAGCACATGAGCCTGCTCAGCAAACGCTCGGAAGAAATTTCAAGCGTGGTCGAGTCGGTAACCCATATTTCTTCACAGATAAACCTGCTGGCCTTAAGCGCTGCTTTAGAAGCCGCAGGTGCGGGAGAGGCAGGTGCGCGTTTTGCCGCAGTTGCCGATGAGGTTAAACGTTTAGCAGAAGAATCTGCTGACTTTGCTGGGCGCATTACTGACTTAATTAGCTATGTTCGTAAAGACATTAAGGAAGTTGTTTACAAGGTTGAAAGCAGTAGCGAAAAAGTTGAAGCAGGTTACACCGTAGCCAGTGAAGCTGGTCAACGCCTAAAAGAAATTAGTGCTATTTCCAAACGCTCGGCGCAACTGGCTCAGCTTATTTCTCAAACAACGCAGTCACAGGTACAAGGGATTGCTACAGTGCATAAGGCCGTTGGCTCTATGTCACAACTTACCCAGAGTTCTCAGCCTTATGTATTGCAGGCTCGAGACGCAACAGAGAAACTACGCAAACTCGCCGAAGAATTAAACCAAAGCCTCGCACGCTTTCGTTTAGGTTAAATATGACCACCAGCCCACAATCCCCCGAATTACTCGAGAGCTTTTTGTTAGACGCTTGGGACGCTTTAAGCAGTTTTGATACTGCGTTACAAAGTCTGGAAGATACTTCTAAACTAAAAAGCCTGAGTGTGGTCACGCATAGGTTAAAAGGCACCGCTGCGCTTTATGGTTTTGGGCAAATTTCAAAGTTATGCGAGCTTATTGAGCGATTTCTAAGCAAGAGTGATCGTTTTTCAAGTAGCCAACTTGATAGTGTACACATGCTTTTGCAACAGGTTTCTGTGGTTTTGTCCTCGAGCCTAGAACAGATTGCCAGCACGGGTACTGAAGGTCAGGTTGGCTTACAGTTCAGCGCTTTAGGCGGCTCTAAATTGCTCGGCGACTTGATTAAGCAACACCCCGAGCTTTTTATTGAAGCGCGCCAGAGCACGCAAAAGCAAAGCCGTAGCACCCGTCAAATCTTGCAAAGTTTTTACCGCAATCACCAAGAAGACTGGTCGTTTTTTGCCCCTGAGGCCGAGGAAATGGTTGAAATCATTCAGCTTAGTCTGGATGACCTAAAAACTCAGGGCATAAACGATGCCAGCATCAGCAGTCTCTTTCGAGCTACTCATACACTAAAAGGCGCAGCCTATATGGTCGGGCTCGAGGTCATGGGTGATCTGGCACATAAACTTGAAGACCTGATGGTTAGAGTCAGAGATAGAGAGCTCGAGCTAAACCGTGAAGCCATGACTTGCCTTGAGGAGGGCGCGCTGGTTTTAGGACTTATGCTTGATACCGCTCAGGGCCGCGCTACCGAGCTCGAGCCCGAATTGGCAAAGCTCGAGACCAAGCTTAGTCGGCTCTTAGGCTTAGATACAGCTCCGCAAAAAGCTGGAAAATCTGAACTTATTCTTAGCTTAGAAGCCTTTTTTGCCCAAAACCAAGATGTCTGGGAGTACTTTGCCCCCGAAGTCGCCGAGCATGTTGAAGTTGCGCGTTTGGCGCTTGAAAACTTAATTGATAATGCTAACGATGAAGAGGCTTTGCAAACATTATTTCGCGCCCTGCACACCATTAAAGGTGCTGCCTATATGGTCGAGTTAAATGTTCTTGGTGATCTGGCCTGTGATCTAGAAACCCTAAGCCGACACGTGCAAGATGGCAGCCTCGAGCTTGAAGATAGTCTGATTGAAAGTTTTGCCAAAGGGCTTGAAGTCGTAGAAAAAGTGATGGCGCTTGCTGCGGGTCAAAAGAATGACGGGGAGCTGCAACTTAGCACTGTCTTGGAAAGTCTAGCCCCTTACCTACCCGAACTAAAATCAAGGACCAAAGTCAAACAAGATAGCCGCCAAGAAACCAGCCCAAGCCCCAGTAAAATTTCTACGGTTCGGGTAAGTAGCGATAGGCTAGACACTCTTATGGATTTGGCAGGCGATGTCATTACGCTCCGCAGTCGTATGACTGAGCATTTAGAGCGTCTTGCCGAACTCACTCAGCTTATGGAAAGTAGCCAGGAACGCATGCTGCATACCCTTAGCGAGTTTGAAAAGCAATACTTAAATCCGCAACTACATCCCCAATCAATTCTGCAACCAAACCTGCAATCAAACCCGCAAAGCTCGAGCCTAAACCCCAAAACCAAGCAAGGTATTAGTGGTTCTTTACAAGATGTGTTTGACGAGCTCGAGTTTGATACTTATAACGACCTCAATATTCTGGCGCGAAGCGTGGCAGAAATGGCCAATGATGTTAGCGAAATTAAGCACGGTCTAAACCAGTACTATCAAGTTGCCGACGATGAAAATGAGCGTTTGCAAGGTATCTCACGGCAACTCCGTCAGGAAATCAGTCGGGCGCGCATGGTGCCTATCTCACAACTTTACGGTTTATTAAAACGGCTGCTAAGAAACACCAGCGAGAAAGCTTATCTTCTCGAGACCAGTGGCGAAAATGTAGAGCTCGATAACGCCATTTTGGAATCGGTCAGCGAATCCATGCTGCATCTGGTACGTAACTCCCTTAGCCACGGGATTGAAACCCGCGAAGAGCGCCTTGCTAAAGGAAAGCCTGCCGAAGGGCTTATTCAACTTAAGGCTTACCACAGGGGCAATCATGTTTATGTAGAAGTGCAAGACGATGGCGCTGGTATAGATGTCGAGCGTGTCAAAGAAAAAGCGCTTGAAAAAGGCTTTAAAACCAAAGCAGAACTTGCCACTATGTCCTATGAAGAGAGCTGTCAGCTCATCTTTATTGCTGGCTTATCTACGGCAAAAGAGCTTAGTACCGATGCAGGTCGTGGCGTCGGTATGGACGCGGTTGCCAGTAGCGTCAAAAAACTCAAAGGTGAAATCAGTCTAGAGACTGAGCCAGGCAAAGGCACAAAGTTTAGCTTAAAGCTGCCTTTAACCTTACTTATTTCTGATGCGCTTATGGTTGACATTGGGGGTCAGACCTTTGGCTTTGCTTCAGATAGTGTTGAAACCCTGCAACGTCTTAACCCAGAAGAATGCCCTGTTATAGAAGGTAAGCGCTTTATTAGCTACCAGAATAAGGCGCTCGAGCTCTTTGATTTGCGCCGCCTGCTCGGTTTTCCTGCCAAACCTGAAGCCAAAGAACTGGTCGTTGTCATTACCAAAGCCGAGCGGCAAACCTTAGCCTATTTGGTTGATGAACACCTGGGCTTAAGTGAAATTGTTGTCCGTGAGTTAAACCCTGCCTTAACTAAGCTTAGTCATTTGTCGAATGCTACGCTTGCGCCAAATGGCGACATCATTATGCTGCTTGATCCTTTGGGCTTAACTAAGCTCGAGCAAAAAGCCGTGCAAGCTTCGTCAGAAACCGGGTATAAACCTGCTAGCAAAGCGCTCGAGCTTTTACTGGTCGATGATTCGGTGAGTGTAAGGCGAGTGATTAGCAAAATGTTAGAAAGGGCGGGTTATCAGGTAACCACCGCTGGTGATGGTCAAGAAGCGCTCGAGCTGATTATGCGCAACAGGCGTTTTGACGCTGTTTTAAGTGATCTTGAAATGCCTCGAATGAACGGCTATGAACTGCTTGAAGAATTGCGCCGTCGCCCTGATACCAAAACAACACCGATTATTATTATGACGACCCGCGCTGGCGATAAACACCGCAATCTGGCTCTCGAGTTAGGCGCTAATACTTATTTTAGTAAACCCATTGATGAAATAAGACTGGTCACTGAGCTGCGAAATTTGGCCAAGGCTTAACTTAACAGAGAGGAGCTAAATGCGTTTCGCGCGACCATCTTGCTTTTATTGGCGATATAAAAACATAGGTTTGTTCTGGCTATCTAAATGGGCAATCCTTTATAAATACGCAGTCAAACGCTCGAGGTGTGAAAAGCCTAGCAGTAGCTTAGAAGCCAGCCCCGTATGATACTTAGAAGGGTTCGTTAAACACTATTTATGAAAGTGCTCCTCGTCATGACAGATCAAAACAAAGCCGCGGAACTTAGCCGAGTTTGCGCTGGGGCCGGCATTAGCTGTCAACTGGCAGATGGAGGCTTTTACGCGCTTACCATGCTCGAGCGCGACAAACCTGACGCCATCATCAGTAGCTATGATGTCTTTGATATGAGCGGCATCGACTTTTACGAAATTGTTAGAAGTGATGATTCTTTGGCAGAGACAGATTTTATTCTTATGGGAGCTGAGCCAAACGATCTTAGCCAAGCCAATGACCTGGTTTTATCTGCAAATAGTAATCCTGGAGAAATCGTCAAGGCCCTAAAACAGCTAAAAAGTGCCAAACAACCTAGCCTACCGCAAGCTACTGTACCAAGAGCCATGGCCTTCCCTAAAAGTCATCAGATCAGCGGCACTCTTGAGGTCTTAACCCTTTTTGACCTCATGATGTCACTAAATCAAAACAAACACTCAGGTAAACTTTACTTGCGCATAAACGAGGAAGAAGCCATTGTGGTTTTACGGCATGGGGAAATTAGTCATGCTGAAATCAGTCATTTTGTCGGCGAAGCTGCCCTCATTCAGATTTTTTTACAGTCTGAAGACAGCAGTGATACCGAGTTTTTCTTTGAGCGACTCGAGGAAAGTCCGAGCTTAAACATCCTTAATTCCATTCAGCAAAGTACCAAAGAACTCCTTTTTAAAGTCGCTATTGAGCTCGATCATATGCGCGAGAAAGTCAGCTCTCAACGATGATTAGTCTTTACTTTTTGAAAGTAGGTAGCCATGCCGAAGATTCTTATTGTTGATGATAGCGTCAGTGTACGCAAAGCGCTCGAGCGTATTCTTGCCCCTCAGAATCTTGAGGTTTATACCGCTGAAAGCGCCGAAACAGGTCTACAAGTTCTAAACAGTCATGAGCCTGACCTGATTATTGCCGATGTTGTCATGCCCGGTATGGACGGTTTTGAACTTACCCAGGTGCTAAGAGCCGATCCCAAGCATAAAAAAATCCCCATCATTTTGATTTCGGGCATCGTCAATCACAGTGTGCAAGAACAGGCCAAAGAGGTTGGGGCCATTGAGGTTATAAAAAAGCCCTTTAATCCCACCGACTTGCTCCCTAAAATTCAAAGAATTCTTAACCAGAGTCAAGCTGCTAAACATCGTCATAGCTTAGAGCAAGCCGCACCTTTGCAATTTACGGCGCATGAAGACAAAACCTTTAAAGCGCTCGAGTTGCAAGTAAAACCCTTTTTAGATAAAGAAGATATTGAATCGGTCATGCTGGTTACGGCTCAAGGAGACTGCCTGCTCAATCTGGGCAAGGAAATTGATGACCCGGCAACCTTTGCCGGCTATTTCAAATTTTTTACCTCTGCTGCCAGTGTTTTAGGCGATAAGCTAGATGCTAGCAACCTGAACAGTGTCTTGCTCGAGTATCATGACAAGGTTCTCTTGATGCAACGGGTCAACCATGACGTTTCGATTGTTTTAAGCTTACGCGATATGACGGTACTTAGTGTTGCTAGATTTTTAATGAACAAACAGTTAGCTGCCATCGAAAAAGCCCTTTACGCCAGCTCTTAACTGAGCTGAATTGACTTCCAGCGCCCTGAGCGAAAGCGTAAGAAATAAAGAAGGCCCAAACTGCAAAGGTAAAAAAGCGCACCTATCCAGGCACCTTTTATACCGCCATTTAAGGGAAAAGCCAGTAACCAAGCCGAAGGCAAAAATAAACCCCAGGAAAAAATCAGCTTAACCAGCATGGTATAAGTCGTGTCGCCTGCACCGTTTAGTGCGCCCCCTAAAACAATAGCAACCGCATCAAAAATCTGATAAAACGCTACCAGACGCAAGATAATGACGCCGGCCGCAATAACCGATTCATCTTGAGTAAAAACGCCAATAAAACGGGCAGGGGCAATCAGATAGCTTAGCCCAACCAGACCCATAATCAGCATTGCAAGAAGCATGGCATGATAGCCGACCTGCTCGGCGAGGTCGGGTTTTTTTGCACCAAGATGTTGCGAAACCAGGCTCGAGCTCGCCATAGCCACAGCCACCCCCAAGGTAAACGACAAACTCATATATTGCAAAGCAATGTTATTGGCAGCCAGGGTATGGGTACCGAGTCTACCAATAAGCGCAAAAAAAGCGCTAAAAGACGCCACTTCGATAAAATCGCCAACGCCCATAGGCAAACCCACTTTAAGCACATTACGCAGTTCGGAAAGGCTCGAGCGGTGAAACTTAGCAGTATGGAACTCGATGCGGTTTTGCGGATGCCATAAAATATAAGCGCTAAGCAAAGCGTTTATAAGATTAGCAGCAACCGTCGCGTAAGCTGCGCCCTCTACCCCGTACGCAGGCAAACCAAGGCTTCCTGGTACCAAAAGCCAGTCAAGAAAAATATTGGTTCCGACTTGTAACCAGGCTAAAAGCATGGGGGTTCTCGAGTCACCACGCCCGATTAGAAAACCCCAAACAACGGCACTAAACATCGCCATAGGTATTTCAAAAGCCCTAATTTGCAAATACTGGGTTCCTAATATGCGTAAGGTTTCACTGTCTGAAGGTGCGGCAAACTTAAAAAGGTAAGCAAACAAACTGGGAAAAGCAAAGGTAAGCAAACTTAATAGGGCAACCATACTCAAGACATTCCAGATGGCCCTGCCAACCGCTTTAGGATCTTTAGCTCCATGCGCCCTGCCCACAAACACCACACTGCTATTAGCCGTTGAGCGAAACAGCAGCATAACTGCAAAAAAGACCACCCCAGCCAGCCCAACAGCAGCTACCGCCTCGGTACTCACTCTTGATACAAAATAGGTATCAGTAACGCCCATAAGCGTAAAAGATAGTTGCTGTAAAACTAGAGGTCCTGCTAAAACAGCAACATCTTTAATAATTTTGAGCTTAAAAAACCCTGGTGAAGGTAAGGATGAACGCATAAACCCTCCGAAAGCGCAAAGGCCAGTCTAACCGGCATAGCTTAGTAGCTTATGTTTTATACACGTTTGTTTATTAGGTGACTTAGGGAAGAATCTTCTTTTAAGACAAAAAAGTTTAAGGAAAATCTTAGGGTTAAGGCGCTATAAAGCTGCTGCTTTCGCCACCAGGGTTTAAGGAAAAGGCTCGAGCCAGTAGATTTAAGCTGAGTTTTTCATCCCTTAAGGCTTTAACGAAACCCTAATTAAGAGTAGTGTAAGAGCTCTTCATTTAAACTAGGTTTAATTATTTTTGCTGCCCTTTCTTTTCGTCATCTTTAGCAGCCCATTCAGTGGTGGATGCCTTTATGATTCATGCCTTCGGTTTTTCAAAAGCTGATAAGAAAGAAAAAAAAGTATCAGCTAAGCCTGTTACGCTTGCCTTTCTTTTACCCCTTGCCTTGTACCTAGGTCTGAGTTTTTTCCCCCAGTTTGATACCAGCCATAAACACATTCATGGTCATTTTTACATTGTCAGTTTAACCTCAATTTGGGCGAGTTTAATTGCCATTTGTGTAGGCTGGGTCGGCACGAGATTACGCAATATTCAGGTACTGCTGGTCGCTATGGCTTTTGTTTCGCTCGCTATGCTTTTTAGTATGCATGGTCTGGCAACTCCAGGTTTTATTCTACCCGTTAATGGCATTGTGGGTATCGCGGCAAATTTGAGTTTGCTAGTAACCTCATTCTGGCTACTTCTCTCGAGCTTTTCGGGGGACAACAGCATTATTAGCGCTTTGCATCGACTCAATCCTTATTTGCTTCCTGGCTATGTTGGGCTTTTACTCGTTTTTGGTGGCCTGCTCTTTCTAAACCCAGAAGTTGCCAGCTACATTCCTATTAGTTCAGCCCCTCTCAAATACATCCTTGCCTGGCTAAGTATGACCCTGTATCTCTTTACCGCAAGGCGTTACTGGAATTCTTACCGTTTTACCAGGGCACCCTTACAAATTGCTATGGTTTATTGTGCAGGCTGGTTAGCTATTGCTCAGTTTATTATGGTTACTGGCAAGCTTTGGATGTCTTCCTGGTGGCTTTATCACCTACTTATGCTTTTTGCCTGTATTCAGATGGTTTATGGTTTAGCAAAACAACATTTTATGGGTCACTCTTTAGGAACCGTCTTACCTGGACTCTTAAGTAGTAACCCAGTAGCTCGGCTCGAGTCTGTCATCTCTCCTGATTTAAGACGCATGATTACCGATACTGAAGCCCATGACGCTTATACTGCCGGTCATAATTACCGAGTTGCCCAACTTGCCGTACAGCTCGGGCAAACCATGGGTCTAAAACCTGAGCAGTTAAGAGCCCTTGCCCAAGGCGGCATCATTCATGATATTGGCAAACTCAATGTACCTGTCGACATTTTAAATAAACCCGGTCGCCTCGATGACGATGAACGCAAAACCATTGAACTGCACCCGGAACAGGGTTGGCGCATTGCCAAATTTGCAGGCTTTATGCCCGAGGAGCTCTCGGTCATTCGTCACCATCATGAGCGCTATGATGGCGCAGGTTACCCTGATGGTCTAGCTGGAGAAGAGATTCCGCTTTTGGCCCGCATTACCGCGGTAATTGATGTCTATGACGCACTTACTTCAGAGCGCGCTTATCGTCAGCCCTGGAGCCATGAAAAAGCCAGTACCTTGATTATTGAACAAGCAGGCAGTCAATTTTGCCCTTTGGTAGTTGAAGCCTGGAAAGAACTGAGTGAAGCTTTAAAGGCAGAAACTGAAGCCCAAGATACCCAAAACTACATCAATGTCTTTGACACCATCACACAACCTGTTATGGCTTAACTTAAAAACTCTCTAGCAAAAGCTGCAAAGGCATATACATCTTTAAAATGACTGGCTAAGCCTAAAGAGACACGCACTGCGCCAGAGCTTTTACCATCAACACAGACACGCAAATCATCAATGGTCAGACGAGGCTTTGGCTGAGCAAAGCAAGTATCAATTTCGCTTTGTTCAAATCCAAAAGCACTTTCCCCCGTACCCGGATTGCAAAAGCAGCCCGTTCGCAAAGACATACCACGGTCACTGGCAATTTGCTCAATCTGCCTGTGATCCATGAGGGTATCTGAGGCGTCATAAAAATTCATAGAAAAGGTCGCCCCACGTTTTTTCATGTTGCAAGGGCCATAGAGTCTAATCAGCGGCTGACCGTTGGCATGTCTTAAGCGACAAAGTTGTTCTAAGAGCCAGCCACCTAATTGGTTCACATGTTCTTGAATCTTCTCTATACCAAGGCTTTTAAGATGGTTTAAACCCAGGCTAACCGCAGGAATCATGAGGTAATTGACAGTTCCATCTTCAAAACCTTCTGAGCCTTCCGCAAGCCAGTGGCGCTGACCCATGACGCTCGACAAGGTAATAGTTCCACCGGCAAACCAGGGGCGTTTAAGCTTTTTTAGGCTATCGCGGCGTGCGAGAAGGCAGCCAATTCCAGTTGGGTAACCAAACATTTTGTAAAAAGAAACCCCCACAAAATCTGGTTTGTACTGACTTAAATCTAGAGGATTAGTGGGCACAAAAGCAGCGGCATCAAGAAAAACATCCCAGCCCTCAGCCTGAGCTTTAGCTATATAGTCTAGCGAATGTTTAACCCCGGAAAAGTTACTTTGGGCAGGGTAAGCAAAGAGTTTTTCAGCACTTGCCGGGCTCGAGCCTAGCAGTCTATCAAGCTCAGCCTCATTCATCGTTAAATCAGGGACATCCAGCGGCACATAGTCAAGCCTTGCCCCTTTTGCACGCGCATATTCCCGAATACCCAAAACCGAATTATGGTTATCAAAACTCAGCAAATAGTGCCCGTCTGGGCAAAAAGGATAAGACTCAGCTACCAGCTTTAAAGCGCCACTGGCATTGGGGGTAAAGATAACCGCGTAGTCTTTTGGGCTAGCCTTAAAATAGTTAAGAATGTCTTCACGGCATTGTTCTACAAGTTTAGTAGAGGCGCTCGAGCTTGGGTTAATCGAATGGGGATTCCCAAACACACCTTCTTTTAAGAGGGTAAAGTGCTGATCAAGCTGTTTTTGCGCGTAAAGCCCACCCCCTGTGTAATCAAGATAAATATGCCCCCCTGCATCCAAGCGTGCATATTCCTTATGTCTTAAGGTTTCAAAGCGCTCAAAGTCTGGATAGTTTGACTTAAAACAACTATATGCCTCATCAAAATCTGCCAAAAGAGTAGCCTGCTTTACCATCTTTTTATCTTACCCAATCTCAAATAAGCAGGTAATGAAATTTTTGAGTTGTACTTCGTCAGTAGCGTTTCAACAAAAGCCGTGGTTTAACATCTATAGTGCCCATATTGTTAGGCACTGGCTAAATTCTGTGGTGCTTAACTTACAGGTTTTTCAGGAAACGAAAATAGAAGGCTGTAAACACTAAGACAATGCCAATATTTGCTAGCAGCCGTTCCCAGAATAGCTGCCTAAAGAACAGTACATCTACACTAACGATAACGGCTACAAGTACCCCAATGTAAAGCACGACAGAGATATTTTTTGGCATTTCATTTACCCATTCAACTATAGCAAAAGCCGCTTAGCTATAGGGTTGCCTAATTTGCCTCCAAATCATCTTGCAGCGCTTAGTTAAATTGCGGCTTAATAGCATCCTTCGTATGCATTTTTGAGTAGCACTAAGGGTTTGGTTTTACGAGTTGTGCTTCGTTGCCTTGTATTCTTCCAAAGTCATCCCAAAGAGGAGTTCGTCATGGTGCTCACCCTTGTAGAACGATTGCTCTCTTAACCTTCCCTCCTGAATAAACCCCAGTTTTTGGTGCAAGCGAATGGAAGCCGTGTTATAGCTTGCACAGGCAGAATTACACTTGTGCATTCGTCTCTCCATGAAGCCATATTTCAAAATGAGCCGAACAGCATCTTC